>JBJTVI010000029.1:0-18341 GCA_046081145.1 Rubrivivax sp. | reverse complement strand
CCTCGAACAGCGGCGCGAAGTCCAGCTCCACCAACTCGGCGCCCAGGTCGCGGGCGCGCTGCAGGGCGTCGGGCCAGGCGCCGGCGTAGCCGGCATCGCCATGAAACACCGCCTGCCGCGGCACGCCCAGGCGCGGCCGCGGGGGCAGGGCGGCGCGGCCGGGGGCGAAGTGGCTGTAGGCGTCGCGCGCGTCCGGGCCCTCCAGCACAGCCAGCACCGGGGCAGCATCGGCCACCGTGTGCGCGAACACCGACACGCAGTCGAGCGTGCGGCAGGCCGGCAGCACGCCGGTCGTCGGCACACGCCCGGGAGTCGGCTTGAGCCCCACGAGCCCGTTGAAGCCCGCCGGAATGCGCCCCGAGCCGGCCGTGTCGGTGCCCAGCGCAAAAGCCACCCAGCCCCGCGCCACGGCCACCGCCGAGCCTGAGCTGGAGCCGCCGCTCACCCGTGTGGCATCGGCCACGCTCGCGGGCTGGCCATGAGGCGACCGGGTGCCCACCAGCCCGGTGGCGAACTGATCCAGGTTCGTCTTGCCCAGCCACAGCGCACCGGCATCGAGCAGGCGCTGCACCACGGTGGCGTGTTCAGCCGCCGTATGCGCAAACGCTGGGCAGGCGGCGGTGGTCGGCTCGCCCGCAATATCGATGTTGTCCTTGACGGCAAAGGGCACGCCCAGGAGCGGATAGCGCGCGATCGCCTGGAGCGGGCCACCGGCCTCGGCTAGCCGGCGCCGCACCCCTTCGATCTGCGTTGTCCAGGCCGCCTCGGGGCACAGGTGGATCCACACGGCTCGACCGCTCGCCGCCTCGGCAGCCCGCACCACTTCGGTGCGAAGCGCCAGCAATCGGGCCTGCGCAAGGGTCGGCTCGCGCCAGGCCTCAAGCCAGTCGCGCACGCCAAGCGCGTCCGGACCGTCCGACGTGGCACGCGTGGAGGCGGGCGCCCCGAGGGGCTCGAGATGGACGGAGGAGGGTACGGCCGACACGACGCTTTACGGTGCACTTACTGGTATACCAGTCGGTGCAGCACGAAGCGTGCCAGCTCATGTCGTCATCGGTCTCGAGACCCGCGGGGGCACGACGTGGCCCGACGCAGGCTGCGCCACGCTCATGAGAGGCCCCCCCTTGGCCTGAGGGCGGGGGCGTGGTCAGCGGGCGGCGCGCGGAACGGCCATCAAGGACCAATGCCAGTTCGACGCCGGTGCACCCAGGGGCTGCAGCGTCAGCATCCACACCCCCTTGGCGGCGGCGCTGGGGTGCGGCCGCCCGGCCAAGGCAAGGTCTTCGGCGCCGGCCGGCGAGAGGGCCTCCCGGTCCTTCGGGTTGAGGACCCACCGGCTCGCCGACTCGCAAGTCGCCGCGCCCACCGTGCGATCGGAAAAGGCCGAGAGGCAGGTCTTCGACGGTTGTGCGGTCACGGGGTCGACCCAGTGGATCTTGCCCTCGGGCGTGAAGGCGAAGACGCTGCGCCGCGGTTCCTGCGCGCAGGTGCCCGCAGCCATCACCTGAAAAGCCGACCCTGTCCACTCCACGCACCGCAGGTTCGCCGCACGGTCTGCCCCAGAAAGGTGCAGCACCCCCACCGAGCCGATCACCATGCTTTGCACGCCGCGGCCCCCGGTCAAGTTGTTTCCCATCGGCATCGTGAAGGCCGAGGTGTTGTTCAGCGGATTCGCGTTGGCCAGCGGCGCCACAGTGGTCAGTGCCGACGTGTTGTTCAGCGCCGACGTGTTGTTCAGCGCAGCAACCAGGCTCACCTGAAGCTGGGAGAGATCGAGCTTCTGGCTGAATTGCAGGCCAGCCGTCGCTGCCGGCGCAGCGGGCGGCGGGGGAGCGGGAGCCGGAGCGGCTGCTGCACCCGCGCTGTCAAGCGAGCCCTGGGTCGAGCAGCTCAGCTCGCTTTGGCCGGCCGTCGAGGCTGGGCGAACATAGCCGATCACGCCTTCGTAGGTGAAGCCCGCCCGGTCGCCTTCGGCCTTGTCGGTCGAATAGAAGTGCCGATCGATGGCGGGCTTCCACCAGCGGTGCAAGGCCACGAGGTCGGCATAGGCCTGCGGGTACACATAGCCGATGTGGCGCTCGTCGACGAAGCCGCGCTGGGCGACGAGGCTGTTCCGCTCGGACTCGTTGGTGGTGTAGAAGTGTCCCCCGCCCGGGCGGAACATGCGAAAGAGCGGCACCATCTGCGAAGAAGTCTTGCGCGCGAAGGTGACGAAGCGAACCACCTCGGGCGTCCACCCGGCCGGGTTGCCATCCATGGCAGGGGCATAGAAGTGATGGCCGCTGGGGTGCCACCACGACTTGACGGCACACCGCACATCGGCCGACGTGATCATCCGCTGCGGCTGGGCGTAGGCGGGCTCCACCCACCCGGCGGCCAGGATCGCCCCCCAAGCGGCCAGCGCCATGAGGGCCTTGAGCGGTTGGCTTGTCTTCATCTCGCACCCCCGGGTGTTTGCCAGCCTTGCCAGGCCGGGCAATCGATCCGCATCTGCTCCCACCGCTGGCCATCCAGCACCACATGGCCCGGATGGCCATCGCCGGCCGGGAGCTGCAAGGCCCTTGCCTCCTGCCGCACCGATATGCGCTGGCAGTTGGGCAGCACCAGTTCGCGGCCGGCACGCGAGGTGGCGCTCACATCCATCGAACTCGGCGTGCCCGCCCCAGAGCCGGATTGCGTCACGCCCGTGCCTGCGTAACCCACCCGCAAGACGAGCCGCCCGTCCTGGAAGCCGTAGGTGCCACGCACCGTCCCCATCACGGCTCCGGCCATGGCAAAGCCGCCTGCCCCGGAGACGCCGCTCATCACGAAGTGACCATTGGGGTAGAAGTTGAGTTGCTCGGCAGATGACTTCCCGTCACCCCTGTAGAAGCACATCCGGGCGGTTCGCCCTTGCGGGCGGCCGATGTACTCGGGCTGGGCGTAGTCGCGCGGCTCGAGTTGCCGGCCAGGCGTGCACCCCGCCAGCGGGGCCGCGGTGTCGGCTGGAGCCGGAGCCGTTCCTGCCCCGGGCGCTGCCGCCACCTGCCGGGCGGGAGCGGCCATGGGCGGCGGCATCATCGGCGGAGCACTCATGGGGGGGGGGCTCATGGGCGGTGGGATCATGGGCGGAGCATTCATGGGCGGGGCACCCATAGGCGTCGGGCTCATCGGCGGTGGGCTCATCGGCGGCGGCGGTAACGCCAACCCGGCGGCAGGTACCGGTGCCTGGGCCGCCGGCCTGCGCCTGAGCACATCACGCAGCCTGGCGATGCCCTCCACCAGGGCCATCGCGGCGCAGTCGGGCGCGGGGTTCGGCCCGCAGCCCGACGAACTGTCGGCGGGCATGCCCGGCCCGGGGGCAGCCGGCGAGCCCATGGGCGGGGGGGGCGGCAAGCTCGCGGAGCCATAGGCAGGCGGAGGTGGCAGCGCCGGAGGCGCCATGACGGGCGGCGGCAGCGGCGCCGGCAAGACCGAAGCCGATGGCGCCGAGGAGAGCGGCGCCACTGGCACCGGGGTAGGCAAGGTCAGGGGGGCAGGTGCCCAAGCTGGCTGCGCGGGGGGCTGCGGGGTCGGGAGAGCAGGAGGGGCAGAAGGCGCAGTTGATGCAGTTGGCGCAGCGGCAGGCCCCGCGCTCTGCGCACGCAGCAGTTCGGCCTGCTGCTGGCGCAACTCCTCCTGCAGCCGGGCCAACTCCGCGCGCAACTCGGCCAGTTGAACCTCTGCCGACGGCGCGGGTGCGGCAGGTGCCGGTCGCGGTGCACGCGCACTCTCGCTCGGGGGGGGCGGCACGGGCGGCAAGGCTGCCGGCGCGGGGGCCAGGGCAGCGGGCGCCGGGGAAAGCGGCGCAGGTGCAGCGGCCATGGCGGGCGCGGGCGGCACCTCTGCCCCAGCCGCTGCGCGCTGCACCCGCACCAGCACGCTGCGCGCCTCGCCCTCGCAGGGCGTCACGGATCGCAACCCACGCGACATCATGCGCCCGGACACCTTCACCAGGTATTCGCCTGGAGCCGTGTATTGAACGGGCACACGCAGGCGCAGATCCGCCCGATCGTTGTCCCCCACCCGGATGTCGCGCGAGGTTCCGTTGCCGAAGTCGATGCGCAGGCCGCACCAGACCGAGGAGCCGGCCGGGTCGAGCTCGATCTCCACGGATGCGGAGTCGCCAACCGCAATCGCTTCTCCGGCCACCCGGACCGACTTCAGCGACTGCGCATGGGCCGCCAGCGCCAAGCCGAAGGCCCCCAGCAGCCCGCACAACCCGCTGCGCCAAGTCAACGCCCGTCTCCGTCCGCCCACTGCAGGCCTGGCTGAATTCCGCATGGCACGCACGCCTGTTCGATGCGCCGCTGCGGGCGCGTGCGCGATGGTTGGTCTTCTCCCGGTCGCCCGCATCGCTGATTCAAGTGACCCAGGCACCGGGCTTGTCCGGATTCCCGGCCACGCGCCGGCGATAAAGTGGGCAGGCGATGAAGTCCCTGCTCATCGTCGAAGACGAACGCCTGCTGCGCGAGAGCCTGGTGGAGGACGCACGCGCCTCCGCGCCTGGCTGGAACGTGCTGGCGGCCGATTCGCTCGGCAGCGCCCAGCAACTGGTTCGCACCCATCGGCTCGACGCCGCCTTTCTCGACCTCGGCCTGCCCGACGGGGACGGTTCGCGCCTGATCCGGCAGATCTCGCTGACCTACCCGGCCTGCGAGATCCTCGTCATCACCGTCTTCGCAGACGAGCAGCGCGTGCTGCGCAGCCTCGAGGCCGGCGCCTCGGGCTACGTGCTCAAGACCGATCTGCCCCAGTACGTGGGGCGGCTGCTGAGCACCATCGAGTCGGGCGGCTCGCCCTTGAGCCCCTCCATCGCCAGGCGCCTCATCGAGCGGCTGCGCCCCGCCGCTCCGCGCGGGGTGGCCCAGGAAGGCGAGCAGCGCTTGTCCACGCGCGAATCCGAGATCCTGGCCCTGTGCGCCAAAGGCCTGCGCTACGCCGAGATCGCCACGGCGCTCGGTCTGTCGGTGCACACGGTGAACACGCACCTGAAGGCCGTGTACCGCAAGCTCATGGTCAACTCGCGTGCCGAGGCGGTGTTCGAGGCCCGACGCTCCGGCCTGCTCGAGGGCTGAACCGCGTGAACGGGCTGCGGCGCCTGCTGGCCTGGTGGGGGGTGGCCGCACTGCTGGGCTGCGCCACAACCGCCAACGCAGATCAAGTCGCTCCCCCGCCCGAGCGGGCCACTCGCCTGCACATCGCTGCCTTTTGCGAAACGCCAGCCCCTTTCGAGACGGCGGGCTGCACGTGGCAAGAGGTGACGCTGCCCCACCGCTGGCAACCCCAGGGCCCGCCCGGGCAGGCCGCATGGGCCCTTTACCGGCTCACCTGGAGCGCTCCCGCCCAGGGCGCCTTTGGCGTCCTCACCGATCACCTGTCTCTCCACGGCCTGGCCCGAAGCGGTGAGGAGACCCTGCCCCCGCCCGGCTCCCGGCCAGCCGGCACGGCGCACCTGCGCTACTGGCCGCAACTCTTCGTGTTTGCGGGTGTCGGCCGCTCGTCCAGCGAGCCCGCCATGGTGGATCTGGCGGTGCGCGGCCACCCGCAGGCCAAGAACGGGCTCGGCGGCGTCGTCTTCGCCCCCCTCCAGGCTGCTCAGGCCATGCATCAGCGCGAAGTGCTGCTGGAGGTGGTGCTGGTGCTCGCCCTGGCCGCCGCCAGCACCATGGCCGGGCTCGTCGGGCTCTTCGCCGGGGATCACCACTCGCTGCCCGAGCGGTTGCTTCGCCTGGTGTCGCTGCTGGCAATCGTGGCGGGGGTGCGCACCGCGATGAACTTCGTGAGCGAGCCCTGGCTGCCCTGGCCCGCCTGGCACGCCACCGGGCTGTGGCTGCTGGCAGCCATTGGCGTGCTCACCGCGGCAAGCGTGCTCACCTATCTGCGGCCGCGCGATGCACGACTGCTTCCCGCACTGGCCGCTGGCCTGGCCCTGGTGGCCGCGCTGCTCGTCCTCACGCCCGCGACCTGGCGCTTCAGGCTCTCCGAAACCGTGTTCGCGGTGCTGGTGCTGCTCAACGGCGCGCTCGTGCCGGTGCTCGGCTGGCGCGCGGTGCGCGGGCGCGAAGCGCTGGGCCTCACGCTGTTCCTGCCCCTGCTGCTCGTCTTGATGGGCGGGGCGCACGACCTGGCGCTGCACCTGGGCTCGGGCTCGCTCTCCGACCGCTACCTGCAGAAGTGGGCCACACCCGGGCTGCTGGTGCTGCTGGTGGTGCTGCTCGGGCGCAATGCCGCCTCTCAGCGAAAGGTGGAAAGAGCCCTGCAGGAAGAAACCGCGCGCCGCCAGGAGTTGCTGCGTGACCTGCACGACGGCATCGGCAGCCGCCTGGTGGCGCTGGCCTATCACGCCCGGCAGAAGGCGGCGCACGGGCCATTTGCCGTGGGGCTTGCCGAGGAAATCGACCGCCTGATCCACGAACTGCGGCTGATCCAGGGCGCGGTGCGCGCCGAAGCGACCACGCTGGAGGCACTCGTGGCCGAGCTGCGCCACTTCTACGCCCGTGTGGGCGGCGGTAACCTGCCGCTGATCTGGGAGGTGTCAGACCTCCACGCGCCCTGCCCCTTGACGTCCGAGCAAGCCGTGGCCACGGCACGGATCGTCGAGGAGGCGGTGGCCAACGCCGTCAAGCACGCGAACGCCCGCCGCATCACGATGACCCTCGGCCCCGGGTCTGCCCCCTGGGCTGCGCACCTGACGATCGCCGATGACGGGGAAGGCCGCTTCGACGAAGGCACTGGCGCGGGCCTGCGCCACATGCGCTTGAGAGCCGAGCGTGCAGGGCTGGGGTTGGCGCTCGAGCAGTCCGATGGCGCCGATACCGTCAAGGCCGTGCGGCTGGGGTTTCCCCAGGCACCGACACGCCGCCGCTGGGCGCCCTGGTCACGGCTTCGCAGGGGCATATCCGTGCCCCGTTGAGCCCTCGCTCAGCCCCCCATCCACAACCGCTCGAACACCGGCGACGGGCACGACAGCGCCCCATCCAGCCGCTCGAAGCCCATGCGCTCGGCCAGCGTCGGCCCCGCCTGCGGGTGCAGCAGCGACACGCCCACGCCCAGCCGGTGGGCGTGCGGCCCCCACTGCAGCCCGGCCGCCTCGGCCAGCGTGGGCATCACGTCGGCATGCGTGAAGTGGCGCTGCGCCACCGGCGCAGGCAACAGGCGGCCAAGGGCATCCACCCGCAGCATCGCGTGGTACACCGTGCTCGGCCAGGCGGGCGGCGGCAACCCCAGCTGTTCGAGCGGCCGGGGCGTGAGGTGGTCCCCCATCACCCACACCACCTTCGGGCGGCCATCGCGCTGCGCCACGAAGCGCTCCACCAACCGGACGACAGCCGCGTCGCTGCAGCGCAAGGCCGAGCGCATCCGCGCCAAGCCGCTGGCCGAGCCGGGATCCTGCGCGTCGGGCAGGGTCAGGTCGGGCGCATCGTCGCCTTCCTCGTCCAGCGGGGCGGCGCCCTCCCCGGCCCCGCACCCCGGGTCCTGAAAGCCGCTCGGCCCATGGGTGTTCACCGTGAGCAGCAGACTCAGCCGCGGCGCATGGCCCACCCGGGGCCGATTCATGTCGCGCCAGGCCTGCTCGACGAGTTCGCTGTCCAGCAGGCCCCAGCCCTCGCTCGGTACCGGCACGCCCATGGCCTGCCACTGCTCGCGCCCGAAGCCCCGCGTCACGCCATGGTCGGCCAGAAACTGGCCTTTGCCCGCAAAGCGCAAGGACGCACCGCCATAGAAGCTCGCCTCCCAGCCGTGCGCCGCCATCAGGTCGGTCAGGCACCTGCCGTCTCGGAAGAAGCGTTGCGCGTACTCCAGGGCGTGCGTGCTCATCAGCCCGATGCGCCCGAGCGGCACGCCGCACAGCGCCGTGAAGAGGCCACCCACCGTCCAGCTCGCGCCGCTGAGGTTGTGCAGCGCGCCGAAGGTCTGCGCACGCTGCTGCAGCGCACTCAGGCGCGGGATGTCGGAGGTCTCGGGTGCCTCGGGCCGCGCGTAGCTCTGGTCGAGCGACTCGACGAAGACGATGAGCACATCTGGCGACGCCTGCCGCGACGGGCCCACCACCCGCTGTGTGCCGGGATCGACGTAAGCCCGCTCCAGCAGGTCCGGGGCGCCTGGTTCGGGCCGGCAAGGATCGGTCACGGTGGCCGCCACCGAAGCCGCCGCCCAGGTGCCCAGCACCGCCCACACCGCCTGTCGCCCGCTGCGCCCCAGGCGCGCCAGCAGCCACACGGACGCCGCCCCCAGCAGCACCAGGCCAGCGCCCCATCGCAGCGCGCGCCGACAAAGCGTGGGTCGGCGTACTCGAGCCCGCCGTGGCGCAGGTGAAAGGCGAGCTGGTCCGGGGTGACCGGGCCGAAGTAGGCGCGGACGAACGCGCTGGCGACGATCAGCAGAAGCAGCAGCCACAGCAGCGCCAGCAGCACCCAGCCGGCCTGGCGTCCGCTCGACGGCGGTGAACCCTTCCCCATGCGCCAAGCTTCGCGGCAGGGACGCAAGCCAGCATTGCGCGCGCTTCAAGAAATGCAAAGCTCCTCGGCAGGCGGCGCGAACCGGCCGCGTCTGCCCTGCTGGAAAACCCGAGTCCCTCTGTTGTGTCCGGAAGGAAAATTTTAGACTATATTTTTTTGGGAGTGCCCGCATGTCCAGAGTGCCCTCGCAGGCTGACGTCGTGATCATCGGGGGCGGCGTTGTCGGCTGCTCCATCGCCTATCACCTGGCCCAGCTGGGCATTCGTGACGTCGTGCTGCTGGAGCGCAAGCAGCTCACCTGCGGCACCACCTGGCACGCCGCCGGGCTGGTGGGGCAGCTGCGGGCCACGCGCAACCTCACGGAACTGGCCAAGTACACCACCGACCTCATCTACCGGCTCGAGCGGGAAACGGGGCAGGCCACGGGCTTCAAGCAAAACGGCTCGATCTCGGTGGCCTTGAATCCTGAGCGCATGGAAGAGCTCGCCCGGCAGGCCTCGATGGCACGCAATTTCGGGCTCGAGGTGGATGTGATCTCCACCGACGAGATCATCCGGCGCTACCCGTACCTGAACCCCGAGGGCATGGTCGGAGGTGTCTTCCTCCACAAGGATGGTCAGTGCAACCCGGTGGACGTGACGCAGGCCTACGCAAAAGGCGCACGCATGAAGGGGGCGAAGATCCTCGAGGGCGTGAAGGTGAAGCGCATCCTGCAGGAGCACGGGCGCGCAATCGGCGTCGTGACCGATGAGGGGGACATCCGCGCGTCCACGGTCGTCATCGCCGCGGGCATGTGGTCGCACGAATTCGGGCGCCGAAACGGCGCGAACCTGCCGCTGCATGCCGCCGAGCACTTCTACATCGTGACCGACCACATCCCGGGCCTGCCCGGCAACCTGCCGGTGCTGCGGATGCAGGATGAATGGGCCTACTACAAGGAAGATGCCGGCAAGATCCTGCTGGGCTGCTTCGAGCCCCAGGCCAAGCCCTGGGGCATGGCGGGTATCCGGGAGGATTTCGCCTTCGACACCCTGCCCGAAGACATGGACCAATTCATGCCCGTGCTCGAGAAGGCCGCCCGGCGCATGCCGATCCTGGAGAACGTGGGGATCCAGACCTGGTTCAACGGGCCGGAGAGCTTCACGCCCGATGACCGCTACCTGCTGGGCGAGACCCCGGAGGTGAAGGATCTCTTCGTGGCCTGCGGCTTCAACTCCATCGGCATCCAGAGCTCGGGCGGTGCCGGCAAGGTGCTGGCCGAATGGATCCGCGACCGGCGCCCGCCGATGGATCTGGTGGACGTGGATGTGCGGCGGATGAACCCCTTCCAGGGCACCCGGCAGTACCTGCACGACCGCACGGTGGAGACGCTCGGGCTGCTCTACAAGACCCACTGGCCCTTCTACCAGTACACGACAGCGCGTGGCGCACGCCGCACCCACTTCCATGACGCGTTGAAGGCTCGCGGTGCCGTGTACGGCGAGCTTGGCGGGTGGGAACGCCCGAACTGGTTCGCCCCGCCGGGCACGGCTGCCGAGTACGTCTACAGCTACGGGAAGCAGAACTGGTTCGAGCACACGGCCGCCGAGTGCCGCGCGACGCGCGATACGGTGGCCCTGTACGACCAGAGCACCATGACGAAGTTCATGGTCGAGGGTCGCGATGCCCTGGCCGTGCTCGAGAAGATCTCGGCCAATCGTATCGACGTGCCGGTGGGCAAGCTCGTCTACACCCAGTGGCTTAACGAGCAAGGCGGCATCGAGGCCGACCTCACCGTGACACGCACCGGTGAACAGCAGTTCATGGTGGTCTCCGCCGCAGCCACTCACCAGCGCGACCTCGCCTATCTGCGCGCCCACGTCGAGCAGGCCGGGCACTGCTTCCTGAGCGACCAGACGGCCGGGATCCCGATGCTCGGCGTGATGGGCCCGAACGCCCGCGCGCTGCTGCAGGCCGCCTCTCCAGCCACCGACTTTTCCAACACGGGCTTTCCCTTCGGCACCTCGCAGCTCATCGAGATTGGCTACGCCCAGGTTCGGGCCAGCCGCATCACCTACGTGGGGGAGCTGGGCTGGGAGCTGTACATCCCCGGCGAATTCGCGCTGCATGTGTTCGAGCGCCTGCTCGCGGCCGGCGAGGCCTTCGGGTTGCGCCTGGCCGGCATGCACGCCATGAACGCCTGCCGCATGGAAAAGGCCTATCGCCACTGGGGCGACGACATCAGCATCGCCGATACACCGCTGGAGGCCGGGTTGGGGTTCGCGGTGGCCTGGGACAAGCCCCACGCCTTCCTGGGCCGGGACGCGCTCCTGCGGCAAAAGGAAGCGGGCGCGCCGCGCAAGCGCCTGCTGCAGTTCCGCCTGCAGGACACCGACCGGCTGCTCTACAAGGAAGAGCCGATCTGGGTCAATGGCCGGCGCTGCGGCGGCATCACCTCGGGCATGTACGGCCACCGGCTCGAGGCCTCGCTGGGCATCGGTTATGTACTGGCCGAGGAGCCGATCACGCCTGAGTGGGTCGCTTCCCAGCGCTTCGAGATCGAGATCGGCTGGCAGCGCTACGCTGCACACGCACAGCTGGCGCCGTTCTACGACCCGAGGCTCGAGCGGGTGAAGGGGTAGCGCAGAGGACCCCGTGCCCAGTGGCCCGGTCGTCGGACGGGACGCGTGCCTTCAGTACGTCGGGGGCGAAATCACCCACACCACCACGGCGTCCTGGCGGCCTGGGTTGCACCAGCGGAACGGCTCGTCCACGATGCGGAAGCTGTCCCCCGCGTTGAGCCGAAAGCGCTTCTTGCCGATCCACAGATCGAGCACGCCACTGACCAGGTAGCCCTCTTCCTCGGTGGCGCGTCGCGTGAAGGTGCTCAACTCCGCGCCGGGCTCGAAGGTGCTGAGAAAGAGCTCGAAGGCGCCACCGATGTCGGGAGACAGCAGCTCCTCGAGCAGCCCCGTGGTGACGGCGCCCAGGCGCCTGCGGGAAGCCGCGCGGACGATCTTTCCGCGCTCCTGCGCCACCGATTCATCGTGTGCGAAAAACCAGCCGAAGGGCACGCCCAGGGTGTCGGCAATCGCCTTCAGGTCGGCCACCGACGCCCGGGCGTTACCTCTTTCCAGCTGGCTGACGAAGCTGATCGAGCGGCCGATCTTTTCGGCCACCTCGCTCAGGGAGCGGCCGCGTGCCTTGCGCAGCTTGCGGATCTCGCCGCCCAGCAGGCAATCCTGGACGGCCCCGCGGACACCCTGGCCGGGCTGCCCGGAATCTGCTGCTTTCATGTCCGCCCTCGCGCGCTCCCTGTGACGACGCAACCGTCTGGCCGGGGAATTTACCTGAAGAGTGCGGCGTACGCAGTCCGGGCCGACGCGGGGCGTCTCAGTCCATCTTCACGCCGGTTTCGCGAATGAGCCTGGCATAGCGGGCTTGTTCCCTTGCCGCGAATTCCTTGAAGGTGTCGCCATACAGGCCGTCGACCGGGTCGGCGCCGAGTTCCAGCAGACGCGCGCGCACGTCCTGTCGGCGGGTCGCAACCTGCAAGGCGCGAATGAGCTCCGCACTGACCGCAGGCGGCAGGTTCGCCGGCCCCCAGACGCCATACCAGTTGGCATGCTGGAAGCCGGCGTACCCGGACTCCTCCATCGTCGGAATGGCCGGCATCAGGCCGGATCTCGCCGCGGTGGTCACGGCCAGTGCCCTGACCCTGCCGCTCCTGACGAAGGGCAGGATGGAAGGCAGGGAGTCGAACATCATCTGCACCTGACCACCGATCAGGTCCGTGATCGCCGGGGCGCTGCCCTTGTAGGGAACCTGCTGCACATTGACGCCGGCCATCAGCCTGAGCTGCTCTCCGGCGAGGTGCGAAGACGAGCCCTGGCTGGAGGTCGCGTAACTGAGGCCTTTGGCCTCACGCTTGGCGTGGGCCACCAGCTCCGCGACGGAACTGGCCGGCACGTCGTTGTTGACCACCAGCAGCAGCGGCACGCTGGCGGTCACCCCAAGATGCGTGAAGTCGCCCACGGCGTCGTAAGGCAGCTTCCTGAGGCTGGGCAGGATGATGTGGATGGAGGGATTGAGCAGCAGCGTGTTGCCATCCGGTGCCGACTTGGCCACGGCGTCGGCACCCAGCGAACCGCTGGCGCCCGCCCGGTTGTCGATCACGATCGGGCGCGTCAAGGCCTCGGACCAGGGCTGCGCGATGGCCCTGGCCACGATGTCGGCCGGGCCGCCCGCCGGGTAGGGCACGACCAGCTTCACCGGGCCCGCAGGGGCGGCCCCCGCACGAGCGGCCCCGTACGCGGCGACCGCCAGGCCGGCCTTCAGCAAGGTACGTCGGTTGGCATGCATGGCGCAGCTCCTGTCAATCGATCTTGATGTTGGCGAAGCGAACCACCTCGCCGATGCTGTCGTGCTGCTGTTTCACGAAAGCTGCGAAATCCCGGCCGATCAGGGAGGAAGGCTCGGTGCCCATCTCCTGCAAGCGCTGCCGCACCTCGGGTTGCTGCAGCACCTTGCGCAGCGCCGTCGTCAGCCGCGACACCGCCTCCTCGGACAGCCCCGGCGGCGCCCAGATGCCCTGCCAGTTGGTGTAGGAGAAAGGCAGCCCGGCCTCGGCGAAAGTCGGCACATCCGGCGCGACGTTGGAACGCGTCGCGCTGGTGACGGCCAGCGCCCTCAGCTGTCCGCTCTTGAGGAACGAAGCCACCGATGGCCCCTGCTCGAACATCATCTGAACCTGCCCGCCGATGAGGTCGGTGATGGCCGGTGCGCTGCCCTTGTAGGGCACATGGACCAGGTCGACCCCGGCCAGCCGCTTGAACTGCTCGGCCGCCAGGTGCGAGGCCGCCCCGGGGCTGTTGGTCGCGAAGTTCAGCCGCCCGGGATTGGCCTTGGCGTAGGCGATCAGATCGGCCAGGTTCCTGAAGGGCAGGTCCTTGTTGATGACGAGAATGAAGGGGATCGAGTTGACCTGCCCGATCGGCGTGAAATCCCCCAAGGTGTCATACGGGACCTTGGTCAGGTGGGGCAGGTTGATGTGGATCGAGGTGTTGAGCAAAAGCAGGTTCGTGTCACCCGGGGCCCGGGCCACCACACCGGCCCCGATCGTCCCACTGGCGCCCGCACGGTTGTCGACGACCACGGGCCGCCCCAGTTCCTGTGCCAATGGCCGCGCGAGCGCGCGCGCCACGACATCGGTCGGGCCGCCGGCGGGATAGGGCACCACCAGCCGCATCGGCTGGCCCTGCTGTGCGTGGGCCCCCACCGCGAACGCAGCCATGAACAGCGCGCACGCGCCCGACAAGTACTTGAACCACCGCATGGCGCCAGCCTTTCCCTGAAATTGCCAACAGGAGGCATCGGCGCGTCGAAGGCCCGATGCCACACGAAACTCGATAATCAAAGACTATAAACTTTTCATCAAGGGAAATTTGCGCGTCGCGTTTTGTAGCAGACAGCCGCCCCCGAGGTTGGCTCAAGCCGTCCGGATGCGGGCTAGCAGGCTCTGCGTCGCGGCGCGCAGGATGTTCAGCTCATTGCCGATGACGAAGATCGTGGCCCCGGCCGACACGGCCCTGTCGTGATCGGACCCATCGAGCACATGCACCGCAGACCGGCGGCCCGCCCCGGCACAAGCCGCCAAGACCTGCTGGATCGCCACGTCCGTGGAACCCTCTTGCGGGGCAGACTCCAGAGCCAGCCCGAGCGTCAAGGTTCCGATGAGCACCCCGTCAACATCCTGCGAGGCCAGCATGGGGTCGACATTGCGCACGCCGGCCGGGTCGTCGATCTGCACCAGGAACAGGAACCGCTCGCGCCTGTCGCGACGGAACTCCGTCCACGGCACCGTCCGGAAATTCGATCCCCGCGCCATGCCCGCGTATGCGCGGGCGATGCCGCCTTGCCTGGTGAAGGTCGCCACCGTGTGCACCTGCTCAGCCGTGGCGAGGTGCGAGGCAACGAGACCGGCCGCGCCTGTGGCCAGGGCCTGCTGCACATCCACCAGCTGGGTGGCTGCCATCCTCAGGAGCAGCGGAAAGTCACGCGCCAGCGCGCGTCCGACCAGATCATTCACCTGGGGCCAGGTCAGCGCGCCGTTCTCGACATCGACGATGGCAAAGTCGAGCTCGGTGGCCGCCAGGGCCTCGATGACGAGGGGGTCGGCGACGCGCGTGAAGACCCCATAGACAGCCTGGCCTCGCAAGACCCGCGACCTGAACGACGCGATGCGCGCGCCGCCTTCGGCAGGGTTCGCTTCAAGGGTCTGGGGATTCACCTGCGGTCGACCAGGCCCTGTCCGCGTGACCGACCTGTCGGATAACTGATAACGTCGGTTACTGTATTCTCGCGAAGAAGAAGTATCAACCGCATTTTCTAGCGGTCCGATCGGGCTGCTCAGGCTCATGTCCGTCGATTCCGTCTCACAGTCCGGCCCCTCCATCGGCAGCGCCTACACGGCCGGGCGGGCGCTGATCACGGCGCGCACCCATTGCGCCTCGACAGGTCACTTCCTGGCCACGCAAGCGGCGTTCCAGATCCTGGAGGCCGGGGGCAACGCGATCGATGCGGGCGTCGGCGCGGCGCTCGTGCTCGCGGTGGTGCACAGCGACCAGGTCAACCTCGCCGGCGTGGCACCCATGATCATCCACCTGGCCGAGCGCCAGGAGATGGTCACCATCGACGGCCTGGGCGTGTGGCCCGCAGCCGCTTCCTGCGAGCTCTTCGAGACCCGCCACGCAGGCCGCATCCCGGAGGGCTTGCTGAGAACGATCGTGCCCGCCGCACCCGCCGCGCACATCGAGGCCCTCAGGCGCTTCGGCACGATGTCCTTCGGCCAGTGCGCATCCTTCGCGGAACGCTTCGCGCGGGAGGGGTTCGTGATGTACCCGTTCATGCACGAGCAGCTGCAGCTGGTGCGGCCCAAGCTCGAGCGTTGGCCCTCCAACACCGAGGTGTACCTGCCCGGGGGCGAGGTCCCGGCGGTGGGCGAGCTTTTCGTGCAGCCCGACCTCGCCGCCAGCCTGCGCTACATGATGGACGAGGAGCGTGCGGCCCTGGCTCGCGGCGCGGACCGTCGCGGCGGGCTGCAGGCGGCGCGCGATGCCTTCTACCGCGGCGACCTGGGGCGGGCCATCACGCGCTTCCAGGCGGAAAACGGCGGGCTGCTGACGATGGACGACCTGGCACGCTTCGAGGTGCGCCTGGAGCAGCCGGTGTGCAGCCGCTTTGGCGAGCTCGACGTCCACGCCTGCGGCTTCTGGTGCCAGGGCCCCACGCTGGGGCAGGCCCTGAACATCCTCAAGAAGCTCCCGCTGGCCGAGATGGGGCACAACTCGGTCGATTATGTGCACCACGTGGCCGAGGCCCTGAAGCTCGTCTTCTCGGACCGCGAGGCCCACTATGGCGACCCGGCCTTCCTGGAAAGCCCACTGGACTGGTTGCTGTCCGAATCGCACGCCGACGAGCGGCGGCAGCTGATCCGAGCAGACCGCGCCTGGCCCGGGCTGCCGCCGCCCGGCCAGGCCACCACCGCCTCTGCAGCCCCCCAGGCCGCCCCTCCAGCCGGTCAGCGTGATGCGCGCGGTGAGCCCGAGGGGCCCTTCGACACCTCCTGCGTGACCGTCGTCGACCGCCACGGCAACGCCATTTGCATCGCGCCCAGCGATGTGTGCAGCGACACGATGGTCGTCCCCGGAACCGGATTGGCGCCCTCTTCGCGCGGCTCGCAGTCCTGGGCCAGTCGGGCGCACCCCTCGAGCGTGGCCGCCGGCAAGCGCCCCCGGCTGACGCCCAGCCCGGCCATGCTCTCGCAGCCGGGCAAGCTGCTGATGCCCATCGGCAGCCCCGGGGGCGACAGCCAGACCCAGGCAAACGTCCAGGTCATCCTCAACATGTTCGTGTTCGGCATGGACGCGCAGACGGCGGTCGAGCAGCCCCGCTTCATCACCTACAGCCACCCCGACTCCTTCTCCCCCCACCTCGCCTTTCCCGGGCGTTTGTGCCTGGAGGGGCGCTTTCCCGCCGCCAACGCCCAGGGCTTGTCCGAGCGCGGGCACGAGGTCGTGGTCTGGCCGCAGAGGCTGTGGCGGGCCGGAGGGGTGTGCACGATCCGCCTCGACCGCGAGACAGGCATCCTGTCGGCAGGCGCCGACCCGCGCCGCGCGGCCGCATCGGCCGTGGGGTGGTGAAGCGCACGGGCTCCCACTGAGGCGAATCCGGGAGACGGCACGCCCCTCAAAGTTAAGGTAATCTTGAGATCGATTTCGAATCCCTTTAATATTTTAATACTTTCACCGTGCCTGAGCACGCCCCGCACCCTGGCCCCCAGGGGGTACCTCTTGCCGACCTCAACGCCCGCCGCCACCAGGCCGTGGCGCTGCGCCTGGCCGGCAGCACGCTGGCCGAGGCGGCGGCTGCCAGCGGCCTGAGTGCACCCACGGTGGTGGCCGCACACCAGGCCTGGCAGCATGGGGGCTGGGAGGCGGTGAACGTGCGGCCGCGCGGGCGCAAGCCCACGGCCCAGCGGGCCCTGAGCCAGGCGCAGGAGGCGGCCTGGCTGCAGCGCCTGGCCGCGCCCACCGCAACGGGTGTGTGGAGCCTGCCGCGCGCGTGCGCGGACCTCCTGGAAACGTACCCCAGCCTGCAGGCCCTTGCCCCCACCCAGCTCGAAGGCCTGGCCAGCCGCCTGTGGCAGCGCGCCGCACTCACCCCGCCCGACCCTTGGGATGCATGGCGCCGGGCGCCCGCAGGCGGGTCGCTTGCCCTCTGGCGTGAACGGGAGCTGCCGCAACTGCGGCAGCGGGCCCACGAGGCCGGCGCACAGCTGTGGGCCCTGTCGGAGCGCACGCTCCCAGGCCGGCCAGCCTGCCAGCTCGCCGCCCACTCGGGCCGCGGCAGCGTGTGGTGGCGCCTCACACCCGCCTGGCCGACGGAAGACGACTGGATTGCCTGCTGGACGGCACTGCACCGGGCGGCCGGCCGAAGGCTGTGGCTGCTGACGAACAACCGCTGGCTGGCTCGCTGCCCGCGGCTGGCCAGGTGGCTTGGCGAGCACCCCCAGGAGGTGAACCTCGTCTTGCTGCCCGAGGAACAGCCGCGGCCCGCGCCGCCTGGCCCCGGCGTCTCCCCGTCCGCCTGCGCCCTCGACAGGGCACCCGACTCCCCGCCATGAACGCAGCCGCTGCCCCCGACACCACCCGCACCCACCTCCAGCAGCTCGAAGCCGAGAGCATCCACATCCTGCGCGAGGTGGTGGCCGAGGCCGAGCGCCCGGTGATGCTCTACTCCATCGGCAAGGACAGCACCGTGATGCTGCACCTGGCGATGAAGGCCTTCCATCCGGCTCCGCCGCCCTTCCCGCTGCTGCACATCGACTCCACCTGGGAGTTCCAGGACATGTACGCCCTGCGCGACAGCATCGCCCGGCGCTACGGCGTGCAGATGCTCGTGCACCACAACCCCGAGGCCGTGCGCCTTTCCATCAACCCCTTCGACCATGGCTCGCAGGTGCACACCGACCTGTGGCGCACGCAGGGCCTGAAGCAGGCGCTCGATACGCACC
Organism: Rubrivivax sp.; assembly: GCA_046081145.1. GTDB lineage: Bacteria > Pseudomonadota > Gammaproteobacteria > Burkholderiales > Burkholderiaceae_C > Rubrivivax. Next base: position 308 of record JBJTVI010000029.1, on the reverse strand, counting down.
GCTTCGATGCAGCCTTTGGGGGCGGCCGGCGCGACGAGGAGAAGAGCCGCGCCAAGGAGCGCATCTTCTCCTTTCGCACCACACAGCACCGCTGGGACCCGAAGAACCAGCGCCCCGAGCTCTGGCACCTTTACAACGCGCGCAAGAACCGGGGCGAGTCGATGCGCGTGTTTCCCATCTCGAACTGGACGGAGCTGGATGTGTGGCAGTACATCCACCTCGAGAACATCCCGATCGTGCCGCTCTACTACGCCGCGCTGCGGCCCGTGGTGGAGCGCGACGGCACGCTCATCATGGTGGACGACGCG
>JBJTVI010000028.1:0-8539 GCA_046081145.1 Rubrivivax sp. | reverse complement strand
CGCAGGCGGCCCGCGCGCTGGGCGGCAGCTGGGCGGGTGGTCTGCGCTACGGGGCGCTGGGCTTTCCGCTGGCCTTCGTGGCGCTGCCGCTTTATGTGGTGCTGCCCAACCACTACGCGGTGGAGTTCGGGGTGCCGCTGGGCGTGCTCGGGGCGCTGCTGCTGGGCGCGCGGCTGCTCGACGCGGTGGCCGATCCGCTCATCGGACGCTGGGTCGACGGCTGGTTTGCCGCGTCGATGCGCCGCGTGCTGCTCGCGGCGGCGGCAGCCTAGGTGGTGCTGGCGCTGGGCTTTCGTGCGCTCTTCTTTCCGGCCGTGCGCGAGGGCTCGGCGCTGCTCGAGTGGTGCGCGGCCACGCTCGCCCTGACCTACCTCGCCTACAGCGTGGCCACTGTCCTGCACCAGGCCTGGGGCGCGCGGCTGGGCGGCGACGAGGGGCAGCGCGCGCGCGTGGTGTCCTGGCGCGAGGGCCTGTCGCTGCTGGGGGTGCTGGTGGCCAGTGCACTGCCGGCGCTGGCCGGGCTGCACGCCGCCACGATCGTCTTTGCCGTCTCGCTGGCCCTCGCGCTCGCCTTGCTCGCACGCGCGCCCCATCCCCCGCCCCGCGCGGGCGGCTCCGGGGGCTCGCAAGGCTCGCTGACGCTGCCGTGGGCCAGCCCGGCCTTCCGGCGGCTGCTGGCGATCTACCTCGTCAACGGCATCGCCAGCGCGGTGCCCGCCACGCTCGTGCTCTTCTTCGTGCGTGACCGGCTGCAGGCATCGAGCCTGGAGCCGCTCTTCCTGGCGAGCTACTTCGCTGCCGGTGCCTTGTCGATGCCGCTGTGGGTGCGGCTCGTGGCGCGCATCGGGCTGGCGCGCGCCTGGCTGGCCGGCATGGTGCTGGCCGTGCTGGCATTTGCCTGGGCCGCGCTGCTGGGCACGGGCGACGTGGCGGCCTACACGGCCGTGTGCGTGGCCAGCGGCCTGGCGCTCGGGGCCGACCTGGCCCTGCCCGGGGCCCTGCTGGCCGGGGTCATCCAGCGCGCCGGCCACGCCGCACGCCTGGAGGGTGCGTACTTCGGCTGGTGGAACTTCGCCACCAAGCTCAACCTGGCGCTGGCCGCAGGGGTGGCGCTGCCGCTGCTCGGGGCCTTCGGCTACACGCCCGGGGCGCGCGATGCGCAGGCGCTTCAGGCCCTCACGCTCGCCTACTGCCTGCTGCCGTGCGCGCTCAAGCTCGCCGCGGCGGCGCTGCTGCACCGCTTGTGGATCAAGGAGGAACACCGATGGACCGACGCCAACTGATGCGCGCCGCCGCCCTGGCGGCCGCCACCCCTGCTGCGCTGCTGGCCGGCTGCGCCAGCGCTCCCGTGCCGGCCGACTACGCCGCCGAGAAGCCCGCGCTGGATCTCAAGCGCTACTTCGACGGCGAACTCGTCGCGCACGGCATCTTCACCGACCGCGCCGGCAAGGTGGCCCGGCGCTTCACGGTGCAGATGACAGGCACCTGGCAGGGCAACCAGGGTACGCTGGACGAGCGCTTCACGTACAGCGACGGCAAGACCGAGCGCCGCGTGTGGCGCCTCACCGACCTCGGCGGCGGGCGCTACACCGGCCGCGCCGACGACGTGGTGGGCGAGGCGCAGGGCCAGGCCGCGGGCAACGCGCTGAACTGGGCCTACACCTTGCGGCTGCCCGTGGACGGCAAGGTCTACGAGGTGCAGCTCGACGACTGGATGTACCTGGTCGACGAGCGCGTGATGCTCAACAAGGCGCGCATGAGCAAGTTCGGCATCTTCCTGGGCGAGGTCACCCTCTCCTTCACCAGGAAATGAGCCCGGCATGGCGCTGAACCCGCCGCTCGCCCACTGGCGCGGGCGTACCGCCTGGCTCGTGGGGGCCTCCACCGGCATCGGCCAGGCTACCGCCGCGGCGCTGCACGCGCACGGCGCGCGGGTGATCGTCTCGGCGCGCTCGGCCGCGACGCTGCAGGCCTTCGTCGAGGCCCACCCCGGCTCGCAGGCGCGCGCGCTGGACGTCACCGACGCCGCGGCGCTGCGCGAGGCAGCCGACGCGATCGTGGCCGAGCACGGGCGGCTGGACCTCGTGCTCTTCTGCGCCGGGGTCTACACCCCCATGCGCGCCACCGCCTTCGATCTGGCCACGGCGCTGCAGCACCAGCAGGTGAACTACTGCGGGGCGCTGTACCTGCTGGAGGCCGTGCAGCCGCACCTGCTGGCGCAGCGCGGGGGCCACCTGAGCCTGGTGTCGAGCGTGGCAGGCTACCGCGGGCTGCCCAAGGCCCTGGCCTACGGGCCCACCAAGGCCGCGCTCATCAGCCTGGCCGAGACGCTGTACCTGGACCTCTCCGGGCTGGGCATCGGGGTGTCCATCGTGAACCCGGGCTTCGTGCGCACGCCGCTGACAGCGGGCAACGACTTCCACATGCCCGCGCTCATCACGCCCGAGGAGGCGGCCCGCCAGATGCTGGCCGGCTACGCGCGCGGCGAGTTCGAGATCCACTTCCCCAAACGCTTCACGCGCTGGCTCAAGGCGATGCGCCACCTGCGCTACGGCTGGTACTTCGCGGCCGTGCGCCGCAGCACGGGGCTGTGATGGGCGCACGCCACGGCGACCCGCGCATGCAGCGCGTCATCGACGGCTTCGAGCAGCTGAGCCCGCATGCGCTGGATCGGCTGGCCGACTTCTACGCCCCTGATGCACGCTTCAAGGACCCCTTCAACGAAGTGCAGGGCCTGCCGGCGATCCGCGCCATCTTCACGCACATGTACGTGGCGCTGCGCGAGCCGCGCTTCGTCGTGCACACGGCCGTGCTGCAGGGCGAGGACGCCTTCCTGACCTGGGACTTCCTCTTCGCGTTTCGCGGCGGGCCGGGCGTGACGCAGTGCATGCGCGGGGCCACGCACCTGCGCCTGGGCGCTGACGGGCGCATCGCCGAGCACCGCGACTACTGGGACGTGGCCGAGGAGCTCTACGAGAAGCTGCCGCTGCTGGGCACGCTGATGCGCTGGCTCAAGAGGCGAGCCAGCCGCTGAGGGCCTCGGGGCTGCCTCAGCGCTGGCCTTCGGTGAGCGAATCGACCTGGAAGCGGCCCGACTGGTCGACGAGCCAGATCTCGCGCCACACCACCGTGCCGCCTTCCCCGATCTGGCCGGGGGCCGGGAAGGGGCTCGCGCCCCGGATGAGCGCCACCACCCATGGCGTGATTTCCTTGGCCGCCGCGGGCGGGCGCACCACGGTGACGTTGCGCACGGTGCCGTCGGGGTCGAGCTCGGTGTCGGTGATCATCACCGCATACATCATCGGGGGCAGCTTGCCGCGAAAGATGCGCGCGGCGTAGGCGCGGTACAGGTGGCGCGCCGCGTCGGCCCGGTAGGCGCGCTCGTCGCCCGCCTGCAAGGGCGCGGGCGGCCCTGGCAGCGAGGGCGGGGGCACCATCGCGAACTGCGCCTGCGCCGCGCCTGCGGCCACCACGAGCGCCAGGGCCACCGCGAAGGTCGCGGCCAGAGGCTTCAGGGCGTGGGGCTTGAGCAAGAGTGGCCTGGGCATGCAGCCCGCAGGTTAGCGCAAGCCGCGCTCAGCGCAGCCAGCCCTTGCGCCGGAAGTACAGGAACGGCGCCGCCACCGACGCCGCCATGAGGGCCAGTGCGAAGGGGTAGCCCCAGGCCTGCTCGAGCTCGGGCATGTGGCGGAAGTTCATGCCGTAGATGCTGGCGATCAGCGTGGGCGGCAGCAGCGCCACGCTGGCCACCGAGAAGATCTTGATGATCTTGTTCTGGTTGATGTTGATGAAACCCACCACCGTGTCCATCAGGAAGTTGATCTTGTCGAAGAGGAACGCGGTGTGCTAATCGAGCGAGTCGATGTCGCGCAGGATCTGGCGCGCCTCCTCGAACTGCTCGGCACCGAGCATGCGGCTGCGCATCATGAAGCTCAGCGCGCGGCGCGTGTCCATGACGTTGCGGCGGATGCGGCCGTTCAGGTCCTCCTCGCGGGCGATGGCGCCCAGCGCCTCGGCGGCGATGGCGTCGTTGACATCCTCCTTGAGCACGCGCGCGCTCACGGCCTCCAGGCGGTCGTAGATGCCCTCCAGCGCGTCGGCCGAGTACTCCGCGTCGGCGTCGTAGAGCTTGAGCAGCACGTCCTTGGCATCCTCGATCAGGGCGGGGATGCGCCGCGCGCGCAGGCGCAGCAGCCGGAACACCGGCAGATCCTCCTCGTGCACCGAGAAGAGCACGCCCTCGCGCAGGATGAAGGCCACGCGCACGTTGCGGGTGCGCCGGCCCTCGGTCTCGTCGTCGCCCTCGATGAGGAAGTCCGAGCGGATGTGCAGCTCGCCGTTGTCCTCCTCGTAGAAGCGCGCCGACTCCTCCAGGTCGTCGTCGACGATGTCGTCGGGCAGCACGAGGCCGAAGCGGCTGGCCATCCAGGCCTTCTCCTCGGCCGAAGGCGCCTCGAGATCGACCCACACCGGTCGCAGCGGGTCGAGCGCGGCGCGCGAGTCGATCTCTTCCTGCACGAGCCGGCCGCTGGCCAGCGAGAAGACGTTGAGCATCGGGTTCTCCGGCGCCGGGCCCACCCTGCCGGGGCAGGGCGGGTTGCAAGCGGGCGCAAACGGGGTCGGGGGAGCTGCGGTGAAACCGTCTCACCCCTGCGCGCCGGGCGTGGCCGGGGCGCCGATGCCGGGGCGGACGGTCACCGAGGGTGACTCTGGTCCAAGGAGGTCTCCGAGGCGGCGAAGCCTTCGATTATGCCGACAGGAGAGGGCGGCCCGGCCGGACTTTTCACACCTTCACGTACCACCGCCGGCGGTCCATCGCCACGGCAAGGGCCGTGTAGAGCGCAACGTTGGCCAGCGCGAAGCCGAGTGATCCCAGGCGCGGGTCACCGGCCAGCGCCCCCAGCGGCTCGAAGACCGTGCGGTAGACCCACGGCAGCGGCGTGAGCCAGCGCGGCCGGCCCTCGGCATCCACCCCGTCGCCCCAGCGAAACAGGGCGAGCACGCGCGGCACGAAGCCGCTGAGCACGAAGATGAACAGCGCGTTCCTGCCGTGCGCCTCCATCCAGCCGACCCAGGCCGCGCGCGAGCCGCGCTGCTCGACGCCGCGCAGCATCAGCGCCAGCGCCGCAGCCGCGGCGCCGGTGGTGGCCAGCACGTAGCTCGAGGTCCAGATCTTCTTGTTCACGGGCATCGCGTCGTGCCACAGCCACGCCAGCGCCATGAGCGCGCAGGCGGCCACGAAGAGGCGCACGAGCAAGGCATCGTCGGGCGCACGCTGGCTCACCACGAGGCGCCCGAGGGCATAGCCCAGCAGCACCTGCGCCACCGCCGGCAGCGTGCTGCCCAGGCCCTCGGGGTCGAAGGGCACGCCCTCGCCGCGGTAGAGGTGGGCGCTGCCCAGCACGGCGCGGTCCAGGTGGGTGCCGAAGAAGCCGTCGAGGCTGTAGGGGTCGGGGCCCTGGGCGAAGGCCACGCACGCGGCCCAGTAGCCCAGCAGCAGCACGGCCGAGGCGCCCACGGCCGCGCGCACGTCGGCGCCGGGTGCGGCGGCGGCTGGGCTGCCTCGGCTTTGCGCCCACGCGTGCGCCGCCCACAGCAGCAGCGCCGCGGCGCCCCAGGCCAGCGCGATGCGCTGCAGCACCCCCATGAGGCGCAGCGTCTCCAGGCTGCGCGGCACGAGTTCGCCCGCGGCATCCCAGCGCACGAAGGGGCTCGCGTTGAGCAGCAGCCCGATCAGGAAGATGAGCGCCGTGCGCCGCACGATCTTGGCGGCCACCTGCGCCGCCGGGCGCTGCAGCAGCGCCGGCAGCGTGATCGCCATCGCGTTGCCCACGGCAAAGAGAAAGAAGGGAAAGACGAGGTCGGTGGGCGTAAGCCCGTGCCAGGGGGCGTGCGCCAGCGGCGGGTACAGGTGCTCCCAGGTGCCGGGGTTGTTGACGAGGATCATCCCGGCCACGGTGGCGCCGCGAAAGGCGTCGAGCGCGCGCAGCCTGCCGGGGGCCGACGCACCCCCGGGGGGATGGACAGGGGAGTGGGCAGCCGAGGCGTGCGGCGTATCCATGTGCACCGCGCTCAGGCCAGGGGGCCGCCGAGCGCCTGCTCGACGCTTCCGGCGGCGGCGTCGAGCCGCGCGCGCGCCTGCTGCGCGTCGAGCCGCGCCCGCAGCATCACGATGGCCGTCTTCACGTGGCCCTCGCTGGCCTGAAGCGCCGCCTGCGCGGCCTCCTCCGGGGCGCCGGTGGCCAGACGCGTCAGGCGCAGCGCCCGCGCGCGCAGCTTGGCGTTGGTGGCGCGCAGGTCCACCATCAGGTTGCCGTAGACCTTGTGCAGCCGCACCATGAGCGCGGTGGACAGCGTGTTGAGCGCGATCTTCTGCGCCGTGCCGGCCTTGAGCCGCGTGCTGCCCGAGACCACCTCGGCACCGGTGTCCAGCAGCACCGGGCACTGCGCCGCGGAGAGCACGGGCGTGCCGGCGTTGTTGGCGATCCCGATGGTGAGCGCGCCGGCCTCGCACGCGGCCTGCAGCGCGCCCAGCACGTAGGGCGTGGTACCCGAGGCGGCCAGGCCGATCACGACATCGTCGGCACCCGGGTCGAGCGCGCGGAGATCGCGCGCGCCCTGTTCGCGATCGTCCTCCGCGCCCTCCACCGCCAGGTACATGGCCGAGGGCCCGCCGGCCATCAGCGCCAGCGCGCACGCGCTCGGCCAGGAGAAGGTGGGCAGCAGCTCGACGCTGTCGAGCACGCCCAGGCGCCCGCTCGTGCCGGCCCCGGCGTAGACGAGCCGGCCGCCTGCGCGCAGGCGCGGCAGCGCAGCCTCCACCGCCTGCGCGAGCTGCGCGCCGGCGGCCAGCACGGCCTGCACGGCAACGGCCTGGTCGCCGGCGATGGCCGCCACGAGCTCGGCACTGCCGTAGCGCTCCAGGTGCGGGTGCTGGGAGGAGGGGGTCTCGGTGCCGGGCAGTCCAGCGCCGGTGGCCGCGGTGGTCGTGCTCGTCATGGGGGTCGTCCGTCTCGCATCCGGGCCTCAGGCCGCACCCAGGCGCACGCGCGCGCTTTCCTGGCCCAGGCGATCCACCGCGCTCACCACCACCGCCTGCGCATCGGGCGCGAGCACGCGCAGCGGCTCCTCAAGCGCCAGCACACTCATGGCGTCGCGCGTGCCCACCGGCTGCACCGCAAAGCGCCAGCGGTCCTGTACGCGCTGCCAGACGGCCCAGGCCACGGGCACCGAGCAGGGGCCGGAGCCGGCGCGCACGGTGGGCACCGCGCCGGCGCGCGCCAGGCGCGGGGCGGCCGGCCGCTCGGTGCCGAGCCACGGCGTGGCGGGCACGAGTGCCGGCTCCGCGTAGGCACCCTGCTGCAGCGAGGTGGCCACACCCTCGCGGTCCTGCATCAGCGCCACCATGCTGAAGTGGACATGACCGGTGGCGGCCGCCCGCGTGCGCGTGAGCGACACCTGGTCGATCACCTCGCGCGCCGGCCAGGCGCGCTCGCGCTCGGGGGCGCCCACGCGGCTGGTGAACAGGCCCGCCCACACATGGCGCTCGCGCGTGTTCTGCGCCAGCCAGTAGTCCAGCAGCACCCCGAAGGCCTGCGCCGGGCGGTCGATGGCCCAGTACAGCTGCGGCACGAGGTAGTCGAGCCAGCCCTCCTGGAGCCAGCGCTCCACGTCGGCGTAGAGCTTGTCGTACTGGCTGAAGCCCTGGATGCCCGGCGGGCGCCGGTCGGGGCGGCCCAGGCCGAAGGGGCTGATGCCCACGCGCACGTGCGGCTTGAGCCGGTGCACCTCGCGGTACATCGCCTGCACGAGGTTGTCGACGTTGGCGCGGCGCCAGTCCTCGCGCGACAAGGCTCCCCCCGCGGCGCGGTAGCGGTTCCAGCCCGGGTCGTCGGGAAAGGGCAGCTCGGCGCCCTCGCGCGTGATCGGGTAAGGGTAGAAGTAGTCGTCGATGTGCACCGCGTCGACGTCGTAGCGGCGCACGACATCCGTCATCACCGCCAGCGTGTGGGCGGCTGCGCCCTCCTCGCCGGGATCCATCCACAGCATGTCGCCGTAGCTGCGCACCCACTCCGGGCGCACCAGGCCCACGTGCGGCGGGGCCAGTGCGGTACGCGCCGAGCCGTGGCGGGCGCGATAGGGGTTGAACCACGCGTGCAGCTCGAGCCCGCGCCGGTGCGCCTGCTCCACCCAGAAGGCCAGCGGGTCGTAGGCAGGCGACGGTGCCCGCCCCTGTTCGCCGGTGAGGTACTCGCTCCAGGGCTCCAGGGCCGAGGCATAGAGTGCGTCGGCGGCCGGCCGCACCTGCAGGATGATGGCGTTCAGGCCCATGCGCTGCGCACGATCGAGGATGGCCAGCGCCTCCTCGCGCGCGTCACCGCCGGCGGCCGCGGCGCGGCTGGGCCAGTCGATGTGCGCCACCGAGGCGACCCAGGCGGCGCGCAACTCGCGCGGGGCAGGGGGCGGCTCGCCCCCGGCCGTGGCGACGGCGCCCGGCGCGGCCGCGCGCTCCACGACCGGTGCGGCCCCCGGGGGCGCG
>JBJTVI010000027.1:0-3969 GCA_046081145.1 Rubrivivax sp. | reverse complement strand
TTGCACCACCTCGGCGCGGTAGAAGCTCGGGCACAGCGTGGCGGCGTGCGCGTTCTCGCCGCACAGGCCACAGCCCACGCACCCGTCGATCACGGTGGCCACGGGGTCGACCTTCAGCGGGTCGGGGTTGTCCTTGAGCGTGAGGGTCGGGCAACCCGAGAGCCGGATGCAGGCGTGGTCGCCGTTGCACACGTCCTCGTCCACCCCGTATCGCACCCGCTGCACGCGCTCGCGCCGCGCGCGCAGGGCGGCGAGCCACGGCCGAAGCCGGCGCTGGCGCTCGAGCTGGCACTCGCCCTCGGCCACGATCACCTTCAAGCCGGTGAAGTCGCTCGTGAAGGCCTCCACCAGGGTGCGCCGCATCGTCTCCACCTCGTAGGTGTGGACGGTGCGCATCCACTTCACGCCCAGCCCCTGCAGCGCCTGCTCGATGGTCTGGTTCGTGTGCACGAGGCTGCGGCCCTTGTCGCCAGCGGCCTCGCGCAGTGCCTCCAGCGGGGTGGAGATCAGCTCCTGCGTGCCCGTGGCGCTGGTGTAGCCGTTCTTGAAGATCAGCAGCACGGCGTCGTCACCGTTGAAGAGCGAGCTCTGCACGCCCGTGAGCAGCCCGTTGTGCCAGAAGCCGCCGTCGCCCATGATGGCCAGCGTGCGGCGCTGCATCACGGGCGAGACGCCGGCGCGGCTGGCCAGGCTCATCCCATAGCCCAGGATCGAGTGCCCCGAGGAGAAGGGCTCGAAGGTGGCAAAGGCGTGGCAGCCGATGTCCGCGGCGATGTGAACCGCGCCCACCTGCTGCTGCGCAAGCTTGAGGGCGGCGAACACCGGCCGCTCGGGGCAGCCCACGCAGAAGCTCGGTGGCCGTGGCGGCAGCGGGGCGCCCAGCAGCGCGGCGGCTGCCTCGCGCTGCTGCCGCAGCCCCGCCAGCCAGCGCCGCGGTGCTTCGCCGACGGCACCCGGCAGGTGCCGGTCGGCCAGTGCCAGCAAGGCCTGGGCCAGCACCTCCACCGTCAGTTCGCCCCCGGCCGGCACGATGTCCTTGCCGTGCAGCACCGTGGGCGACTGGGCTCGCCGCAGGTGCAGCGCGATTTCCTGTTCGAGGTACTCGGGCTGCCCCTCCTCCACGACGAGCACCGCGCGCCGGTTCGCGCACCAGGCCGTGATCTCCTCCGGTACGAGAGGGTAGGTCACGTTGAGCACCAGCACCGGCAGTTCGCTCGCGCCGAAGGCGTCGGCCAGGCCGAGCGTGTGCAGCGCCCGTGCCAGCGCCGGATACAGCCCGCCCTGGACGATCAGCGCCACGTCCTCGCGCGCGCCGGGTCGCTTCTCGTTGAGCCCCTGCTCGGCGATGTAGCGCCGCGCCGCGGGCAGCCGCTGCTCGACCTTGAGCTTCTCGTGCCGGAAGGTCACGGGCGGGTGCGCCAGGCGCATGTAGTCGAAGCCTGCCGGCTCGGCCAGGAGCGCGCGCGTGGACAGGCGAGGCGCCACGTTGTCGCGCGCCACGAAGCTGCCGCGTACATGGCAGGCGCGGATGCGAAGCTCCAGCAGCACCGGCATGTTGGAGGCCTCCGACAGCGCAAAGCCATGCTCGGCCATCGCCACCATCGTGGGCAGGTCCGGGCGCGGGTCGAGCAGGCACATGCCGCTCTTGAGCGCATAGGCGTGCGTGCGCTCCTGGATCACGGAGGCGCCCTCGCCGTAGTCCTCGCCCACGACGACGAGCGTGCCGCCAACCACGCCGGGCGAGGCGAGATTGGAGAGCGCATCGGCCGCGACGTTGGTGCCGACGATGGATTTCCACGTCACCGCGCCGCGCAGCGGGTAGTGGATCGATGCCCCGAGCATCGCCGCGGCCGAAGCCTCGTTGGAGCAGGCCTGCACGTGCACGCCGAGCTCGTCGAGGTAGGGCCGCGCCTGCACCATCACGTCGAGCAGATGCGAAATGGGTGAGCCCTGGTAGCCGCCCACGTAGCTCACGCCGGATTGCAGCAGCGCCTTCGTGATGGCCAGGATCCCCTCGCCGTGGAAGACCTGCCCGGCGCCGAGCTTGAGCGACTCGATCTCGCGTGCGAAGGAGACTTCCATCTGCCGGCGGCCTTCAGGCGTGCAGGCGCTCGAACTCGCGCATCCACGCCACCAGCGCACGCACGCCTTCGATCGGCATGGCGTTGTAGATCGAGGCGCGCATGCCGCCCACGATGCGGTGGCCCTTGAGCTGCACCAGGCCGCGCGCCTGCGCGCCCTGCAGGAAGGCGGCGTCGAGGGCAGGGTCCTTCAGCCGGAAGGGCACGTTCATGCGGCTGCGGCAGGCACGGTCCACCTGGCTCGAGTAGAAGGAGGAGGCGTCCAGGCAGTCGTAGAGCAGCGCCGCCTTCTCCTCGTTGCGCGTCTGCATGGCCGCCAGGCCCCCCTGGGCCTTGAGCCACTGGAAGACGAGCCCGGCGATGTAGATGGCGTAGGTGGGCGGGGTGTTGGACATCGAGCCCGCCTCGGCCACGAGGCCGTAGTCGAAGGCGCTCGGGCAGGCGGGGTGGGCGTGGCCGAGGAGATCCTCGCGCACGATCACGATCGTGAGCCCGGCCGGCCCGATGTTCTTCTGTGCACCGCCGTAGATCAGGCCGTACTTCGACACGTCCACCGGCCGCGAGAGGATGTCGCTGGACATGTCGCACACCAGCGGCACCTCCCCCACCTCGGGCGTGAACGCGTACTGCACCCCGCCGATGGTCTCGTTGGAGCAGATGTGCACGTAGGCGGCCTGCGGGTCGAGCCGCCAGGTGTCGCGCGGCGGGATGGTGGTGTAGCCGCTGGATTCGCCGGAGGCGGCGACGTTGACCTGTGCGTAGCGCCGCGCCTCCTGGATCGAGCGGCGGCTCCACTCGCCGGTGTCGATGAAGTCGATGCTCGTGCGCCCGCGCAGCAGGTTCATCGGCACGATCGAGTTCTCGGCGATCGCCCCCCCCTGCATGAAGAGGATCCTGTGCGTCCCGGGAACACCGAGCAGTTCGCGCAGGTCGGCCAACGCCCGCTCGGCGATACCCGTGAACTCGGGCCCGCGGTGGCTCATCTCCATCACCGACATGCCGCTGCCGTGCCAGTCGAGCATCTCTTCGGCGGCCTGGCGCAGCACCGGCTCGGGCAATGCGGCCGGGCCGGCGCTGAAGTTGTAGACACGGGTCATGGCGGTGGGCTCGCGCGGAGGAACAGCCGGATTATCGCGGGCTGGCCCGCCTGATTCCGCCTGATCCCGCCTGATCCCGCCCCAGCCCGCCCGAGCCCGCCTGAAGCTGTCTGAAGCCACCTGAGGCTGCTTGAACTCGGTTCGATCCGATTCGAGTCTCCTGGAGGCTTGCCCGGATCGCGTGCGGATGCGAGGATCGCGGCTGGCGGTCCCGCATGTGGCGGGCCGGCTCCACCGCGCCCCGACAGAAGGGCGCGCCTGCCCCACCCAGGAGACGCACCATGCCCCAGCCGATGTTCGACCAGGAGGCCCTGATCGCCGCTTTCGAAAACGCGACCGCGCGCGGGGGCAAGCAGCTCCGCGAGGCCGCCTCCCAGGCCACGCTGCAGGCCCTGCAGGGCCGGGAGATGACGCTCAAGAACATCCGCTCGGCGCTCAAGTCGGTTTCCGAGGCGGCCAGCCTGGGCGCCATGCGCAACACCCGCGCCGGGGTCGACCCCGAGGCCTTGCTGGAGAAGGCCGTGGCCGGCATGGACGACGCGCTGCTCAAGGCGGTAGACGCCAACCGCACGGCACTGCAGCAGTTCCTGGTGCTCGGGTCGGATATGCGCGAGAAGCACCTCAGGAAGGCGCTGGACGATCTGGACAAGTTCGAGGAGACGATGTTCGCGGCGCTGCGCAAGACCGCGCAGGGCGCGGGCGCGCCGCTTTCCGGCGCCTGGGAGCAGGTGCTCTCCAGGATGCAGGCGGGCGGCACCGCTTCGGGCGCACAGGCCGCCGCGACGGCCGAG
>JBJTVI010000026.1:0-2506 GCA_046081145.1 Rubrivivax sp. | reverse complement strand
AGAGGCGGCGGTTGGCATCCCACAGCGAGCGCTTGGACCAGTGCTGCATCGGCACGAAGGTGAACTGCACGCCCTTGTAGTCGACCGCGTCCCACCAGTCGAGCTCGTCGACGGTGTCGATGCCCAGTTGCGCGAACCACTGCTTCGTGCCGAGGCCGGCGAAGAAGCGCGGCGGCCCGCCGGGTTGCGCGGCGAGGCGCGTGACCGTGGCGATGTCGAGGTGGTCGTAGTGGTCGTGCGAGACGAGCACGAGGTCGATGTGCGGCAGCTGCGCCAGGCTCAGGCCAGGGGGCTGCGCCCGGCGCGGCCCGGCAAAGGGCACGGGAGAGGCTCGCTCGGAGAAGACAGGGTCCGTCAGCACGTTGAGCCCGCCGAGCTGCAGCAGCACCGTGGCATGCCCGATCCAGGTGGCAGCCGGCTCCATGGCCGCGCCGGCGCGCGCGTTGGCCTGCACGAAGGCCAGGTCCGGCGCGACAGCCGGGATCGGTGCCAGAGGTGGCGCCGGGCGGCCGTTTCGCGCCGCGTCCCACTGCCACTGCAGCACCGTGAGCATGCCCTTGGGCTCGAAGGTGGCGTGGCGGTTCTGGAACCCGTCGGGGCGGTGGTGCGCGCGCGAGGGGTCGTGGTAAGGGTTCACGGTGCTGCACGCGCTCAGCGCCAGGCCCGCGGCCACACACAGGGCGAGCCAGGCCGCCAGCGCGCGAGCGGCGCGCCGCGCCGCCCGGCTCGGGGTCGTCTGTCTGTCTGGGCCTGCCTGCATGCCGGCATCATCTGCGCCCGGGCGATTTCCCGGTGGCGGGCTGGGCCAATCCGGAAACTGGCGATAAGCACGGGTTTCCACGTATACTCGTCGGGTTTGCCCGCTTGAGCGTTGCTCCTGTCACCACGATGTCCGCGCGGAACCCTCCCGAAGTCCGCTCGAACCCCTCGGAAGACTGGAACGGCCCCGAAGAGGCGCCCGTCCGGGCGCTGACCCGGCAGGAGGCGCAGGCTCTCGTTGCGCGTTCGCCCGGCGTCTCCCCCTGGAGGGTCGTGGCAGTGCAGGCGGGGGTCGGCGCAGGGGTGGCTGCACTCGTGTGGCTGCTCTGGGGTGAGCGTCCGGTTGCACTGTCCGCGCTGTATGGCGCGGCGGTGGTGGTGGTGCCTGCGATGCTGATGGCGCGCGGCATGACCAGCCGGATCTCCAGCGTGAATCCCGGCGTCGGTGCCGTCAGCTTCATGTTGTGGGAGCTGTTGAAGATTGCGGTCTCGGTGGCGATGCTCGCGCTCGCGCCGAGGTTCGTACAGCCCCTGAGCTGGCTGGCCTTGCTGGTCACGATGGTGCTGTGCATGAAGGTGTACTGGCTCGCGCTATTGTGGCGCGGGCGCTGAAGAACAACGAGCAGAGCAACCGAGATGGCAGCCAGCGGACAAGGCCCCACGGCCGGCGAGTACATCGTCCACCACCTGCAGCACTTGCAGAACGCCAAGCAGACGTCGGTCGTCGACTTCTCGGTCTTCAACCTCGACTCGATCTTCTACGCCACGCTGCTGGGCATCGTGGGCTGTTTCTTCCTGTGGCGCGCCGCCTCCCGGGCCACCTCCGGCGTGCCCGGGCGTTTCCAGGCGGCGGTCGAGCTGCTCGTGGAGATGGTCGACAACCAGGCCAAGGGCATCGTCCACAACGCCACGAGCCGCAAGCTCGTGGCCCCACTGGCGCTCACCGTCTTCGTGTGGATCTTCCTCATGAACGCGATGGACCTGCTGCCCGTGGATCTGCTGCCGGCCATCTGGCACGTGGCCGGGCCCGCTCTGGGCATGAAGGACTACATGCGCGTCGTGCCCACGGCCGATCTCTCCGTCACGATGGGCCTGTCGCTGTCGGTGCTGCTGATCTGCCTGTACTACAACGTCAAGATCAAGGGTTTGGGCGGCTGGGTGCACGAGCTCTTCTCGGCACCCTTCGGCGACAAGTTGTACCTGTACCCGATCAACTTCGCGATGCAGCTCATCGAGTTCGTCGCCAAGACGGTCTCCCACGGCATGCGGCTGTTCGGCAACATGTACGCGGGCGAGCTCATCTTCATGCTGATCGCGCTGATGGGCGGCGCGTGGTCGCTGTCGGCCACCGGCATCGGCCTGGCTATCGGCCACATCCTCGCCGGCGCCGTCTGGGCGGTCTTCCACATCCTGATCATCACGCTGCAGGCCTTCGTGTTCATGATGCTCACGCTGGTGTACGTGGGCCAGGCGCACGACGCGCACTGAGGCCTGCCCGCAGCGCCGACCGGTCCTCCTCTTTCCACCCTCTTTCTCACCCCACCTGAACCAGGAGCTTTCCATGCAAGTCATCAGCTTTGTCGCGCTGGCCGCCGGCCTGATCATCGGTCTGGGCGCCATCGGCGCCTGCATCGGCATCGGCATCATGGGCAGCAAGTACCTCGAGTCGGCTGCGCGCCAGCCCGAACTGATGGGCGAGCTGCAGACCAAGATGTTCCTGCTGGCCGGCCTGATCGACGCCGCCTTC
>JBJTVI010000025.1:0-7265 GCA_046081145.1 Rubrivivax sp. | reverse complement strand
TCTCCTGCAGCCCGTGGGGCTCGAAGACGAGAAAAGCCATGATCAGCACACCGAAGACGATCTGCTGGACGGGCGAGAGGATCTCGGTGGCGCGCGGGGCGAACTGCGCCACGAGCGCCACCCCGGCGCGCAGCAGCTCGGGCACCATCGTCATGAAGAAGGCCCCGAGCACGGTGCCCAGGATGCTGCCCAGGCCGCCGACGATGATCGCCGCGAGGTAGAAGATCGACAGCTGCAGCGAGAAGTACTCCGGCGTCATGGCGCGGTAGAAGTAGCCCAGCAGCGCCCCGGCCACGCCGGCGTAGAAGGAGCCGATGGCAAAGGCCGTGAGCTTGTAGCGCAGCAGGTTGATGCCCAGCACCTCGGCGGAGATGTCGCGGTCGCGGATGGCCATGAAGGCGCGGCCCACCCGCGTGCGAAAGAGGTTGCGTGCGGCCACGAGCATCAGGGTCGCCACGAAGGCGATCAGCCAAGCCATGCGGGGGTCGGTGTTGAGCACGACGCCGGCCACGCTCGCCGGTGGCACGTTCACGCCCTTGACGCCACCCGTGACCGACTCCCACTCGCGAAACACGTAGACGAGCAGGAACTGCGTGGCCAGCGTGGCCACGGCCAGGTACAGCCCATTGATGCGCAGGCTCGGCAGCCCCACCACGGCACCGAGCGCCGCTGCCATGAGCCCGGCCGCCGGAAGCGTCAGGACCACCGGCACGCCACGCTGTGCGAGCCAGGCCGCCGTGTAGCAGCCCACCCCCATGAAGGCCGCGTGGCCCAGCGAGATGAGCCCGGTGTAGCCGGTCATGATGTTCAGGCCCGCGGCGGCGATCACGTGGATGCCCAGCACGCACATGAGGCTCACGAGGTAGCCCCCGCCGACCAGCGGGAAGGCCGCCAGCGCCACGAGTAACGCAGCCATCCAGGTGCGCTGCACCCGCGTGGGCCACAACGACTCGTCGTGCACGTAGCTCTGGCGGAAGTCACCGATACGCATGGTGCCTTCCCGGTGGCGTCGTGGCTCGGTTCATGGACACCCGCCTCACAGCCGCTCGATGCGCTGCGTGCCGAACAGGCCGTAGGGCCGCAGCAGCAGGATCAGCAGCACCACCACGTAGGGCACGATGTCGCGCACCTTGCCGCCGAGGTAGCCCGCCGTCAGGCTCTCCAGCAGGCCGACGATGAGGCCTGCGACGATGGCCCCGGCGATGCTGTCCAGGCCACCCAGGATGATCACCGCCAGCACCGTCAGCGCCGCCCCGCCGAGCGCGGGCGACAGGCTCGTGATCGAGGCCACGACGATGCCGGCCACCGCGCCCACGAGGCCGGCGAAGATCCAGGTCAGGCGCTGCATGGCGCGCACGTCGATGCCCATCAGGTAGGCGGTGACCGGATCGCTCGCAGCCGCGCGCATCGCGATGCCCGTTCGGGAGCGGCGGAAGTACACCGTGAAGGCGGTGATGATCACGGCCGCCAGCACGAAGCTCCACAGGATCTTGCCCGGCACCATCACGTCGGCCACGATGAGCGGCGTGCGCGGCAGCAGCTGCGGCATCTCGTAGTTGCGCCCGCCCCAGATGGCGTCCACCCCGCCGTGCAGCGCGCTGGCCAGGCCGATGGTGGCCATCAGCACCGAGATCACCGATTGCCCGGCAAGCGGCCGCAGCAGCCAGCGCTCCACGAGCGCGGCCGCCAGCGCCACCGCCCCCAGCGCCGCCCCCAGCGCAACGAGCAGGGGCAGCCCCCACATCACGTGGGCGGTGTAGAAGAAGTAGGCCCCGAGCATCATGAACTCGCCCATCGCGAAGTTGATGACGCCCGTGCCCTTGTAGATGAGGACGAAGCCCAGTGCGATGAGCGCCAGCAGCCCGCCCGAGAGCAGCCCGATGGCGGCGAATTCGGCCAGGGCGATCCAGTCGAAGCCGCCGACCGCGGCGCTGGCGCCGCTCATGCCGCCCGCCTCATGGCTTCGTCACCCAGGTAAGCCCGCACGACCTCCGGGTTGGCGCGCACCTGCGCCGGCGTGCCCTCGCCGATCACCTCGCCGAAATTGAGCACCGACACGTGGTTGGCGATGTCCATCACCAGGCCCATGTCGTGCTCGATGAGCAGCACGGTGATGCCGCGCTCTTCCTGGATGTCGATGATGAAGCGCGCCATGTCCTCCGTCTCTTCGCGGTTCATCCCTGCCACCGGCTCGTCGAGCATCAGCAGCTTCGGGCGCATGGCCAGGGCGCGGGCGAGCTCGACGCGCTTTTGCAGCCCGTAGGGCAGCCCGGCCACCGGCAGGTGGCGGATGTGGTCGATCTCCAGGAACTCGATCACCTCGCGCTCGATCTCCTGGCGCAGCGCCATCTCCTCGTGCCGCGCACGGCCGAAGTACCACAGGGCCGACAGCGGATCGGTGCGCAGCCGCGTGTGGCCACCCAGCTTGATGTTGTCGAGCACCGTCATGCCGCGAAACAGGGCCACGTTCTGGAAGGTGCGCGCCAGGCCCATGGCGGCGCGCCGGTCGGCCGAGGTGCGGGTGATGTCCTGCCCCTGGAGCCGCACCCGCCCCTGCTGCGGGCGGTAGAAGCCCGACAGGGTGTTGAAGAGGCTCGTCTTGCCCGCACCGTTGGGGCCGATGACGGCCGTGATGCTGCCGGGCTGCACCGCCAGCGACACGCCCGACAGCGCCCGGATGCCGCCAAAGGACAGATGCACGCCTTCGGCCTGGAGCACGGGCTCGGTGGCGTGCGATTCGGGCGACACCGTTGTATCCCTCAGGCCGGCAGCACCCGCACCGGCAGCGACTTCATGCCGCGAAACACGAGCGAGTTGATCCACTCCGGGGCCCCGCCCACGGGCTCGAGGCTGCGGTAGCGCGCCAGCAGCGCCGGGATGGCCACCTGGCCCTCGGTACGCGCCAGCGGGAAGCCCAGGCAGATGTGGATGCCAAAGCCGAACGTCAGGTGCGGCAGGCCGTCGCGCTGCAGGTCGAGCCGGTCGGGATCGGGGTAGGCGCGCGGGTCGCGGTTGGCGGCGTTGAGCATGATGAAGACGCGCTGGCCTTCCTCGAGCGGCTTGCCATGCAGGGTGTGGGCCTGGCTCACCACGCGCACCTGCGCGCCCGAGGGGCCGTCGAAGCGCAGCAGTTCCTCCACCGCCCTGGCGGCCAGGCTGGTGTCGGCGCGCAGCCGTGCCGCCTCGCCGGGGAAGCGCATCAGCGCGTGCAGACCGTTGGCGATATGGTTGGTGGTCGTCTCGTGGCCGGCAAACAGCAGCATGATGCAGGTGCCCACGAGTTCGTCGTCGCCCAGCCGGTCGCCGGTTTCGTCCTGCAGGTGCGCGAGCTCGCTCAGCAGATCGGCCAGCGGCCGCGCGCGCCGGGCCTCGATCAGTCGCTGGAAGAAGGCGGCCATCTCGCGGGTGGCGGCTTCGGCGGTGTCGTACTTTTCGGGCGAGGTGCGCGAGGAGCCGATGAAGAGCGCCATCTCGTCGCTCATGCGCTTGACTTCGGCCAGGTCCTCGCGCGGCACGCCCAGCAGGGCCATGATCACGAGGCAGGGCAGCGGGCCGGCGTAGTCGGCGATCAGGTCGATGTGCTCGCGCCCCTGCAGGCCCTCGAGCAGCCACTGCGCGATCGCCTCCACCTGCGGGCGCATGGCCTGCATCGAGCGCGCGTGGAAGACGCGCCCCACGAGGCGGCGCAGCCGTGTGTGGTCGGGCGGATCCTTGAAGACCATCCACTGCGAGAGGTAGCGCACGATGCTCGCGATGCGCTCGGCCTCGGGCCCGGGCAGGCTCGCAAAATAGGGGCGCAGCCGGTCGGAAGAGAGCCGCTCCTTGTCCAGGCACACGGCGCGCACATCGTCGTAGCGTGTGAGCACCCAGCTGCGCAGGCGCGGGCTCCAGTGGCAGGGGTCTTCGTCGCGCATGCGCGCGAAGATCGGATAGGGGTCGGCCAGGGTGGCCGGGTCCTCGGGCTGCCAGTCCAGCGGCGTGGCCACACAGTCCAGCGGAGTGGCCACGCTCATCTCAGCGGCTCTTTTCCAGGATGTGGACGGCGCAGGCCGCCTCGTCGAAGCCCATCACCCCACCACCGTTTTCGATCAGGCCGAGCGTGGCGCCCGGCACCTGCCGCCCGTGCGCCTCGCCGCGCAGCTGCAGCGCCACCTCGTGCACCATCGACAAGCCCGTGGCTCCCACCGGGTGGCCCTTGGAGACGAGGCCGCCGGAGACGTTGACCGGAAGCGCGCCGCCCAGCGCCGTGGCGCCCGACTCGACAAAGGCGCCGCCCTTGCCTTCGGGGCAGAAACGCAGCATCTCGAGCTGGTAGAGCTCGCAAAAGCTCGTGGCGTCGTGCAGCTCCACCACGTCGATGTCCGCGGGCTTCAGGCCCGTGCGCGCCCAGGCCTTGTCGGCGGCCACCCGCGACAGGCCCGGTTCGTCCAGCCGCCGGTACTTGCCCCCGGAGAGCTGGCTCGTGCGCACCCGCACCGCGCGCGCCTGCGCCGCGGGCGGGAAGTCGGCCAGCGCCTCCTGGCTGCACAGCAGCGCCGCGGCGGCCCCATCGCCCAGGGGCGAGCACATCGCGCGGGTGAGCGGCCAGCTGATCTCGCGGTCGGCCAGCACCTCCTCCACCGTGAGCTCGAAGCGGTACTGGGCCTTGGGGTTGAGGCTGCCGTGGTGGTGGTTCTTGGCCGCGGCCACTGCGATCTGGCGCTGCGTGGTGCCGTAGGTGCGCATGTGCCAGGCCGCCTGCATGGCGTAGGTGTCCATGTAGACCGTGCGGCCGGGGCCGGTCTCGAAGGGCTTGCCCGCCTCCTGGCCGGCGCGCGTGTAGTACGCGCGCCAGCGTGCAGGCTCGAGCTGGTCGATGGCGGTGGCGAAGATGGCGGCGACGCGCGCCGGGTCGTCCGGGCTCACGAGCTTTTCCACGCCCATGGCCAGGCTCACGCGCGCCTGGCCGCTGAGCACGTCCTTCCACGCCCCGTGAAAGGCGAAGGAAGCCGTGGCGCAGCCGCCCTCGACATTCACGACAGGCACGCGCTCGGGGAAGAGCCCCTCCTCCACCAGCGGCGTGAGGCACACCTGACCGCGGATGCCGCCCTGCCCCCACTGCCCCATGCCGCAGTTGCCGAACCAGGCCTGCTCGACGAGCGCCGCGTCGGCGGGAGTCAGGCCGCAATCGGAGAGCACCTCGAGCCAGGCCTGGCGCGCGAGGTCGGAAAAGCTCCGGCCGGTATGCTTGCCGAAGGCGGTGCAGGAGGTGCCGATGAGGTAGACGTCGCTTTGCACCAAACAATTGTTTGGTGAGCGGGGTGTTCTCGATATAGTCGACAACCCTGATCCCCCCATACGCCCTTCCCCGCCACGCCACGCCACCCGCACCCGACACCGATGAGCCTGCCCGACATCATCCTGAGCGCCGGCGCGCGCACCCCCTTCGGCGACTTCGGCAAGTCGCTGCGCGACGTGCCGCTGCACCGCATGGGCGTGCACGTGGTGCAGGCCTGCCTGACGCGCGCCGGGGTGGCAGCCCGGGAGGTCGACCACCTCGTCTTCGGCAACACCGCGCCGGTGGACCACGACGGGCTCTTCGTGAGCCGCAAGATCGCGCTGCTGGCTGGGCTGCCCGAGGAGAGTTCGGCCCTGGGCGTGGTGCGCGCCTGCGGCACCGGCTCGCAGGCCATCGTGAGCGCGGCGCAGCAGATCACCTCGGGCCACAGCCGCGTGGCGGTGGCTGCGGGCGGCGAGAACTATTCGCGCGTGCCTTACCTGTCGCACGCCACGCGCTGGGGCGCCGGGCGCGGCCCGAGCGAACTGGTGGACGGGCTGGACTACATCTACCGCTGCCCCTTCACGCGCGAGCTCATGGGCGACACGGCCGAGAACCTCACGGCCCGCTTCGGCTACCGGCGCGAGGAGATGGACGCCTGGGGCCTCATGAGCCAGCAGCGCGCCGGCGCCGGACAAACCAGCGGCTTCCTCGCGCGCCAGATCGCCCCCATCGAGGTGCCCGATGCCACCGCGCGCCGGGGCGCGGACGGCCGGCTCCCCACCCGGCTCTTCGCGCAAGACGAGTTCCCGCGCCCGAAGGTCACGGCCGACAAGCTCGCTCGGCTCAAGCCGGCCTTTCGGCAAGACGGGCAGGGCCAGGTGACGGCCGGCAACTCCAGCGGCGTCACCGACGGTGCGGCCGCCTTGCTCGTGGCCAGTGCGCAGGCCTCGCAGTCGCTGGGCGTGCGCGCCGAGGCGCGCCTGGTGGACTGGGCGGTGGTGGGGGTGGCCCCCGAGATCATGGGCGCAGGCCCGGTGCCGGCCATCGCGCGGCTGCTGCAGCGCACCGGCCTGACCGTGGCCGACATCGACTACTGGGAGATCAACGAGGCCTTCGCGGTGGTGAACCTGCACGCCGAGCGCGAACTGGGCATCCCGCGCGCGCGCACCAACCTCTACGGCGGGGGCATCAGCATCGGCCACCCGCCCGGCGCCACCGGCCTGCGCATGACCATCACGGCCATGCACCACCTGGCCGACACGGGCGGGCGCTACGGCGTCATCAGCATGTGCCTGGGCTCGGGCATGGGCATGGCCACGCTGATCGAGAACCTGGTTCGCTGAGGCTGCGCGGGACGCGCCGGCAACCGCGACACCCCCAGCCGGGCCGCCGTCAACGCGTCTTGCGCGGCGGCAGCCCCGTGTGCTGCGTCAGCACCCTACCCTTGGTGACGGTGGACACCTTGGCCCCGGCCGGGGTGGAGTTCTTGCGCCGCGCGCTGGTGTAGCCCGCATCCGTGTCGGGCTGGTAGGTGGGAATGGGCTGGTGGCGGCCGTTGCCGATGAGGTCGGCGCGGCCCATGCTCCTGAGCGCCTCGCGCAGCATCGGCCAGTTGCGCGGGTCGTGCCAGCGCAGGAAGGCCTTGTGCAGGCGGCGGCGCTTCTCGCCGCGCACGATGTCCACGCGCTCGGCGCGAGCCGGGTCGCGGCTGATGCCCTTCAGGGGATTGAGCTCGGTGTGGTACATCGCCGTGGCCGTGGCCATGGGGCTCGGGTAGAAGGTCTGCACCTGGTCGGCCTTGAAGCCGTTGCGCTTGAGCCAGAGCGCGAGGTTCATCATGTCCTCGTCGCGCGTGCCCGGGTGCGCCGCGATGAAATACGGAATCAGGTACTGCTTCTTGCCCGCCGCAGCCGAGGCCTCGTCGAACATCTTCTTGAAGCGGTCGTAGGTGCCGATGCCGGGCTTCATCATCTTCGACAGCGGCCCGCCTTCGGTGTGTTCCGGG
>JBJTVI010000024.1:0-2657 GCA_046081145.1 Rubrivivax sp. | reverse complement strand
CTGCGAGCCCCAGCGCAGGCTCATCTGCAGGTGCGCGGCCTGCCCGCGCAACGACTTGCGCAGCGTGTGCAGCGCGATGCCGCTGGGCAGCCTCGCGCGCACCGTGCGGCTCTCCAGGTTGGCCGGCGTCGGGTCGAGCTGCTCGCCCTCCTCCACCCGCGGCGGCCCCTTCAGGCCCGCCAGGCGCTCGCCGATCGGGGGGGCCGGCGGAATCTGCACCCGCTCCGTGGCGGTGGCCGGCAGGTAGCGCCCGAGGGTGCGGTTGGCCGGCCGGAAATAGGCCTGGCGCACCCGCTCCACATCGGCCAGCGTGACCCGCGGGATGTCCTCGATGAGCTGGAACTGCAGCCGCCAGTCACCCGAGGCCACGACGTTGGAGATGCCCTGGGCCAGGCCCTCGGGGCTCTTCATCTGCTCGCGGTAGGCGTTGAGCGCCACCTCGCGCACGCGCTCGAACTCCGAGGGCTGGAAGGGCTCGGCCCCGCGGCCTTCCACCAGGTCGAGCAGGAGTTTCTCCACCTCCTCCACCTTCGAGTCGGCCTGCAGGATGGCCACCGCCGTGACGCCACCGGGAGCCGCGCCGCCCCCGCCGCCCAGGCCGGCGGCCACCGCCAGCTTGGTCTCCACGAGCTTGCGGTAGAGCTGCCCGCTGGGCCGCATCGACATCAGCAGCTGGTACACCACGAGCGCCGCGGTGTCGGGGTGCGCGGCGGCCGGCACGTGGTAGTGCGCGATCAGCGCCGGCTGCCCGCCCACGCGCCGCACGACCACCGTGCGCTCGCCGTCCTGCGCGGGCTCGGCCGTGTAGGGCTGCTGCAGCGGCTCGGCCGGCTGCACGAGCGGGCCGAAGGTGCGAGACACGGTCTGCAGCACGCGCGCCTTGTCGAAGCGGCCCGACACCAGCAGCGTGGCGTTGTCCGGCCGGTAATGGCGCTTGTAGAAGGCGCGCAGCCGCTCGATGGGCACGTTCTCGATGTCGCTCCTCACGCCAATGGTGGCGCGGCCATAGGGGTGCCAGTGGTAGGCCGTGCCCATCACGCGCTGGCTCAGCACCTGCAGCGGGTCGCTGTCGGCGCGTTCGAACTCGTTGCGCACCACCGGCATCTCCTTGTCGAGGTCCTCCTTGGAGATGAAGCTGTTGACCATCCGGTCGGCCTCCAGCGCCAGCGTGAAGTCCAGCGTCTCGTCGTTGGCGTTGAAGGAGGCGAAGTAGTTGGTGCGGTCGGCGCTCGTGGTGCCGTTCCAGCGCATCGCGCGCCGGGCGAACTCGCCCGTGATGTCGCGCCAAGTGGGCGTGCCCTTGAACACCAGGTGCTCCAGCAGGTGCGCCATGCCGTACTCGCCCGCGCCCTCGTGACGGCTGCCCACGCGGTAGGTGATGTTGACCAGCGTGGTGGTGCTCGAGGCATCGGGAAAGAGCAGGATCTGCAGCCCGTTGGGCAGCCGGTGCTCCTCGATGCCGGCGAGCTCGCGCACGAACTGCGCCGCGGCCGTCTGTCCTGCCCCCCCAGCCTGCGCCACAGCGGCTGCGGCCGCCCCGCCCTGCGCGGCTGCAGGCCCCATCGCCGCCGCCCACGCCAGAGCCAGCGACACCACGCCGGCAAGCACCCGGATCACCCTCGACCGTCCATCCACGCCACGCTCCCGTTCAAGCCTCGACCGCGGGGATTGTGGCCATCCGCAGGAGGCCTCCCCAGGGGGGCTATCCCCGAAGCCCGGCAGGCCCCCCCACGGCCAGGGCCGGGCGCCGCGGCCCGCCCCCCGAGCGGCGACAATCCGAGCCGATGTACGCCCTCTTCGAAGATTCCGGCCGCTTCCAGACCGGCCGCCTCCTGTCCGAGACCGAAGCCTCGCTGCAGCTCGAGCTCGACTCGGGCAAGCGCGTGAAGGTGAAGAACGCGCTCGTGCTGCTGCGCTTCGACAAGCCCGCTCCGGCCGAGCTGATGGCCGCCGCGCAGGGCTACGCCGCACAGATCGACCTCGACCTCGCCTGGGAGTTCGCCCCCGAGGGCGAGTTCGGCTTTGCCGACCTGTCGCGCGACTACTTCGATTCTCGCTCCGCCACCGCGCAGCAGGTCGGGGCGCTGCTGCGGCTGTTCGAGGCGCCACACTACTTTCGCCGCGTCGGCCGCGGGCTCTTTCGCAAGGCCCCGCAGTAGACGGTGCAGGCGGCACTGCTGGCCATCGAGCGCAAACGCCAGGTGGCCGCGCAGATCGACGCCTGGGCAGCCGAGCTCGGTGCCGGGCAGTGCCCGGCACCGGTGCGCGAGCAGCTCTACCGCATCCTCTTCAAGCCCGACAAGAACAGCCCCGAGTACAAGGCGGTGGTGCAGGCCGCCCGCGCCACGCAGCGCGCGCCGCTGGCGCTGCTGCAGGAAGCAGGGGCCATCGACAGCCCCTACCAGTTCCACTGGCGACGCTTCCTGTTCGAGCAGTTCCCCAAGGGCACGGGCTTCCCGCCCTTGAGCGTGCCGCCGCAGAAGGACGAGCTGCCGCTGGCCGAGGTGCAGGCGTTCTCCATCGACGACTCCCACACCACCGAGATCGACGACGCGCTGTCGGTGCGCGGCCTGGGCACCGGCACCGTGGTCTACGGCATCCACATCGCCGCGCCGGGCCTGGCGATCGCACCCGACTCGGCGCTGGACAAGCTGGCG
>JBJTVI010000023.1:0-2602 GCA_046081145.1 Rubrivivax sp. | reverse complement strand
GACAAGGTGTCGGTCTCGATGACCATGAACGGTGCCGTGCTGCCGGTACTTGCCGCGTACGTGGTGGCGGGCGAGGAGCAGGGTGTCGCGCAGGCACAGCTTTCCGGGACCATTCAGAACGACATCCTCAAGGAGTTCATGGTCCGCAACACCTACATCTTCCCGCCCGAACCCAGCATGCGCATCGTCGGCGACATCATCGCCTACACCGCGCGGCACATGCCGAAGTTCAACTCGATCTCGATCTCCGGCTACCACATGCAGGAGGCGGGGGCGAACCAGGCGCTCGAGCTGGCCTTCACGCTGGCCGACGGCATGGAGTACGTGAAGACGGCGCTGGCCCGCGGACTGGACGTGGACGAGTTCGCCGGGCGGCTGTCCTTCTTCTGGGCGGTCGGGATGAACTTCTATCTCGAGATCGCCAAGATGCGCGCGGCGCGCCTGCTGTGGTGTCGCATCATGAAGGGCTTCGGGGCGAAGAACGCCAAGAGCCTCATGCTGCGCACGCACAGCCAGACCTCGGGCTGGAGCCTCACCGAGCAGGACCCTTACAACAACATCGTGCGCACCACGATCGAGGCGATGGCTGCCGTGTTCGGCGGCACGCAGAGCCTGCACACCAACAGCTTCGACGAGGCGATCGCGCTGCCCACCGAGTTCAGTGCCCGCATCGCGCGCAACACGCAGCTCATCCTGCAGGAGGAGAGCCACATCACGAACGTGGTGGACCCGTGGGCGGGGAGCTACCTGATGGAGAGCCTCACCCGGCAGATGGCCGACAAGGCCTGGTCGATCATCGAGGAGGTGCAGGCCCTGGGCGGCATGACGCGTGCCGTGCAGTCGGGCTGGGCCAAGCTCAAGATCGAGGCGAGCGCGGCCGCGAAGCAGGCGCGCATCGATTCGGGCCAGGACGTGATCGTGGGCGTCAACAAGTACCGCAGCGACCGCCAGGACCCGGTGGAGGTGCGCGAGGTGGACAACCACCAGGTGCGCGAGCAGCAGGTCGAGCGCCTGCGCCGCATCCGCGCCACGCGCGACGAGGCGAAGGTGCAGGCGGCGCTGGCCGCGCTCACCGAAGCGGCGCGCGCGGGTGTGGGCGAGGCAGGTTCGGCCGTGGCGGCGGACGCCGCCTCGGGCAACCTGCTGGCCCTTTCCATCGAGGCGATCCGCCTGCGCGCCACGGTGGGCGAGGTGAGCGACGCGCTCGAGCAGGCCTACGGGCGCCACCGCGCCGACATCCAGAAGGTGACCGGTGTGTATGCAGCCGCCTACGACAGCGCAGAGGGCTGGGAGCGCCTGAAGGGCGAGATCGCCGCCTTCGGCGAGGCCCACGGCCGCCGCCCGCGCGTCATGATCGCCAAGCTCGGCCAGGACGGCCACGATCGTGGCGCCAAGGTGGTGGCCACCGCCTTTGCCGACCTGGGCTTCGACGTCGACATCGGCCCGCTCTTCCAGACCCCCGAGGAGTGCGCGCGCCAGGCCATCGAGAACGATGTGCACGCCATCGGCGTTTCGACGCTGGCTGCCGGCCACAAGACGCTGGTGCCCGCGATCCTGGCCGAGCTCGCGCGCCAGGGTGGCCAGGACATCATCGTCTTCGTCGGCGGTGTGATCCCGCAGCAGGACTACGGCTTTCTGCATGAGGCGGGCGTCAAGGGCATCTACGGCCCGGGCACGCCGATTCCGGTGAGCGCCAAGGATGTGCTGGAGCACATCCGCGCGCAGGTGACGCGGGGCTGAGCGCGCCACGCCCGCCCGAGGCCTTGCCCCTGCCTGCCGGCCCAGCGATGCAAGCGGCTCCGATGCCTCCGGCTGCGCACGCACAGGTTGCGGCGCCCAGCGCCGAGGACGAGGCCCTGCAGGCGGCACTGGCCGGGCCGCCCGGGCCGGCGCAGCGGCGTGCGCTGGCCAAGGCCATCACGCTGATCGAGTCGACCCGGCCCGAGCACCGCGCCCGCGCCGATGCCCTGCTCGATGCGCTGCTGCCACGCACCGGCGGCGCACTTCGCCTGGGCATCAGCGGCGTGCCGGGCGTGGGCAAGAGCACCTTCATCGAGGCCCTGGGGCTGCACCTGGTGGCCCTCGGGCACCGCGTGGCCGTGCTGGCGGTGGACCCCTCCTCGAGCCTGTCGGGCGGCTCGATCCTGGGCGACAAGGCGCGCATGGAGCGGCTCTCCACCCGCGCGCAGGCCTTCATTCGGCCGAGCCCCTCGGGTGGCACACTCGGTGGCGTGGCCGAGAAGACGCGTGAGGCGATCCTGCTGTGCGAAGCCGCGGGCCACGAAGTGGTGATCGTCGAGACGGTGGGCGTGGGGCAGAGCGAAACGGCGGTGGCCGGCATGACTGACCTCTTCGTGCTCGTGCAGCTGCCCAACGCGGGTGACGACCTGCAGGCGATCAAGAAGGGCGTGATGGAGCTGGCCGACCTCGTGCTCGTCAACAAGGCCGATCTCGATGCCGACGCCGCCACGCGTGCCCAGGCCCAGCTCACGAGCGCGCTGCGCTGGCTCGGGCCGCATGCCCACGCCGCGGTGCGCGTGATGCTGCTGAGCGCGCTCAAGGGCCAGGGCGTGGCGGAGTTCTGGCAGGCCGCCTGCGAGGA
>JBJTVI010000022.1:0-2603 GCA_046081145.1 Rubrivivax sp. | reverse complement strand
CTGCATCGCGAGGCCGCGTTGCCGCCGCTGGTGAAAATCGCGCTGGCGCACGTCCAGTTCGAGACCATTCACCCGTTCCTCGATGGCAACGGGCGCGTAGGCCGGTTGCTCATCACGTTCCTCCTCACCGAGCACGAGGTGCTGCACAAGCCGGTGTTGTACCTGTCGCACTACTTCAAGCAACACCGGCAGTCGTACTACGAGCACCTGCAGGCCGTGCGCGACCATGGGGCGTGGGAGGCCTGGCTCGCCTTCTTTCTGCGGGGAGTGATTTCGGTCGCTGGTGAGGCCGCGGAGACGGCACGCCGCATCCTCCAGCTCCGCGAACAGCATCGCGCGGCGATCACCGAACAACTCGGCCGCGCCGCCGGAAACGGCCACAAGGTGCTCGAATCGCTGTTCGACCGGCCAATCGTCGCGGTGAGCGACGTGCAGAAGATGACCGGCACCACCTATGCGGCAGCCAACGGTCTGGTTTCCCGCCTGGTGAAGCTGAACGTGCTCAGCGAGATGACGGGTTACGCGCGCAACCGGCGCTTTCGGTACGCGCCCTATATCGCGCTCTTCAACGACACGGGGCCGGGTGAGGACTCCCCGCAGGCGGGCACATGAACCACGAAGCCTTCGCCCGGGTCGAGATCGACGCCCTGCTGACTGCGCAGGGATGGTGCACCCAGGCCCCGCGCTGTCGTCCGCCATGAGGCGGCACTCGAAAGCACGCGCGCCGGAACCCTCCAGACCCCCACCTACTTCCCAATACAAAACCTCCCGAAGATCTCCCCCAGCAGATCCTCGCTCGTGAACTCACCGGTGATCTCGCCGAGCGCGCGATGCGCCAGGCGCAGCTCCTCGGCCAGCAGGTCGACCGCGGGTTGGGGTGTGGCCAGGTGTTCGGCTGCAGCGTGCAGGTGCGCCTGCGCGGCCAGCAGGGCCTGCACGTGGCGGGCGCGGGCGATGGCCACGCCCTCGGGGGCGGCGTGCCAGCCGGCTTGTTCCAGGAGCGCGTGGCGAAGGGCATCGAGCCCTTCACCCGTGCGGGCGGAGAGGCGAACCGCCCGGCGGGCCGACCCCGATGTGCCCGCGTGGGCAGGCACCCCGCCCGCAGGCGCTCCATGGAAATGGGTGCCCCCGCCTGGCTCTTGCCCTTCCGGGCCGAGCGGCCCACCCGCCCCCACATCCGCCTTGTTCCACACGTCGATCACCGCCACCCCCGCAGGCAGCCGCGCGGCGATCTCGCGTTCGGCTTCGTCGTAGGCGGCATCCAGCCCGGCGCGCGTGAGGTCGTGCAGGAAGAGCACGACATCCGCCCCTTCGATCGCGCCCCAGCTGCGCCCGATGCCGATGCGCTCGACTTCGTCGGCGGCCTGCTCGTCGGGGCGTAGCCCCGCCGTGTCAGTGATGTGCAGCGGCACGCCCTCGACCTGGATGGATTCGCTCACGCGGTCGCGCGTGGTGCCGGGAATGGGCGTGACGATGGCAAGCGCGGCGCCGGCCAGGGCGTTGAGCAGCGAGCTCTTGCCTACGTTGGGCTGGCCGGCGATCACCACGCGCAGGCCCTCACGCAGCAGCGCGCCCTGGCGCGCGCCGTCGAGCACGGCGTGCAGCACCTGCTCGATGCCGCGCAGCTGCCCGCGCGCGTCGGCGCGCTCGAGGAAGTCGATCTCCTCCTCGGGAAAGTCGAGCGTGGCCTCCACCAGCGTGCGCAGTTGCACGAGCCGCGCGGCCAGGGCCTCCACGCGGCGGGAGAACTCTCCGGCCAGCGCGCGCCCGGCCGAGCGCGCCGCGGCCTCGGTGCTGGCCTCGATGAGGTCGGCCACGGCCTCGGCCTGCGCGAGGTCGAGCTTGTCGTTGAGGAACGCGCGCTCGGTGAACTCGCCCGGGCGCGCCAGGCGTGCGCCGGGCAGCGCCTGCAGGCAGCGCGCCAGCAGCAGCTGCAGCAGCACGTGGCCGCCGTGGGCCTGGAGCTCGAGCACGTCCTCCCCGGTGTAGGAGTGCGGCGCGGGAAAGTGGATGGCCAGGCCCTGGTCCAGCGGCTGGCCGCTTGCGTCGAGGAAGGGCAGCAGCGTGGCCTGTCGTGGAGAGAGGGTGCGCCCACAAACCGCCAGGATCAGCGCGCGCAGGTCGGCGCCCGATGTGCGCACGATGCCCACGGCCCCGCGCCCGGGCGCGGTGGCGACGGCCACTATCGGCGAAGCCCGAGACGAAAGCGCGCGCTCACTCATCGAACGCGCTCACGAAGCGGTGGCTGAGTTCGCGCGGGCCGGGTGGCTCGTGGGACCCGTGGTGCGCGTGGGGCCTGCCGCGGGCCGTGCCCCAGAAAAACGCCCCGCGCGAGGCGGGGCGGAGGCGTGTCTGGCGCGGGTGGAGAAAGCCCCGGGGGTTCATGGCCCGAGGCGGGTGGCTCCTGAGCCGGCCGGTAGAAGCCGGGTCGACCCGCATGAATGCATCGTGCGCCGCCGCTGGCGGGCGCGCAAGGCCTTGCCGGCGGGCCGCGGCGGTGACGGTGTGACACATCTCACGGCCCGGCCGGGATTCGCACCCACCCGCAGTCACTACTTGCCCAGCACCCCCAGCCGCTTGTTGATGAACCACTGCTGCGCGAT
>JBJTVI010000021.1:0-2018 GCA_046081145.1 Rubrivivax sp. | reverse complement strand
CGCGCGCGCGCAGGGCCTCGCCGCCCAGGAGCAGCAGCGTGCGCGCGCCGTCGGTGCGCAGCGCCGTGGCCGCCGCGCGCACGGCCACATCTTCCAGCGAAGCGGGTTCGGCACGCGGCACCCCCCCGAGAACCGGTGATGGAACGCCCGCCTCGCTCCACGCGAGGTCGGCAGGCAGCGTCAGCGTGGCGATGCGCCCCGGACGCGCGCGCGCCTGCACCACGGCCTTGCGGCCATCGGTGGCCAGGCTGTCGGTGGAGGTGCTCGTGTGCACCCAGTGCGACATGGGGCGCGCCACGCCATGAACGTCGGAGGTGAGCGGCGCGTCGAGCGCGAGGTGCGCGCGCGCGTGGTCGCCCACGATGTTGACGATGCCCGAGCCCGCCTTCTTCGCGTTGTGCAGGTTCGCCAGCCCGTTGGCCAGGCCCGGGCCCAGGTGCAGCAGCGTGCTTGCGGGCCGATCGGCCAGGCGGCTGTAGCCATCGGCCGCGCCCGTCACCACACCCTCGAAGAGCCCGAGCACGCAGCGCATGCCCGGCACGCTGTCGAGCGCGGCCACGAAGTGCATCTCGGAGGTGCCGGGGTTGGTGAAGCAGGTGTCCACGCCCGCATCGAGCAGGGTGTGGACGAGCAGGTGGGCACCATTCAAGCCAGGTCTCCTTGGACGCTTCAGAACACCGCGTGCGCGCCACGGTCATCCTGCACCTCGCCGCGCAGCAGCCGAGCGTAATGGTCACGCAGGGTATCGGGTCCGATGGACGGGGTCGCGTCGGCATCGTAGCGGCCGGCCGCGGGCTCCCACACCAGCATCGACTCGGTGGCGTAGTAGCGCCCGATGCGCGCGAACTCGGCGCGCTCGGCCAGGGCGGGCACCAACCGGCCGCCGAGGCGCAGCGCGGCGATGATCGTGTCGAGCAGCCTCACGGGCACCCGCTTGATGCGCACCTCACGGCCCAGCAGTTCGCCGAGCAGGCGCGCCTGGTCCAGAGGCGTGATCGCGGGGCCCGGCCCGCCCACCGGCAGGATGCGGTTGCGCCGCGCGGGATCGGCCAGGCAATCGGCCAGGTAGGCGGCCAGGTCACGGTCGCTCACGGGCTTGCAGGCGGTGAGCGTGCCTTCGCCGAAGACCAGGAAGGGCTTGCCTCGGCGCACGCGCTCCACCTGCCCGGACAGCGACTTGAAGAAGGCCGTGGGACGCACGATCGAGTAGGCAAGCCCCGAGCCCACGAGCGCCTGCTCGAAGGCGAGCTTGGCGTGCTGGAAGGCCAGTTGCGGCCTTTGCACGCAGATGGCCGAGAGCAGTACCATGTGCGTCACGCCCGCCTGGCGCGCAGCGTCGAGCGCCTGGAGGTGCGCGTCGTGGTCCACCGCCCAGGCGTCGCGCGGCGAGCCCGTGCGCGAGGCCATGCACGACACCAGGACGTCGAAGCGCTCGCCCCGTATCGCGTCGCGCGAAAGGGCACCCGGGGCGCCGATGTCGGCCTCGCGAAACACGGCACCGGGCAGGCTCTCGGATGCGGCTTCGTGCGCAGCGGTGCCACGCGGCGGCTGGCCCCTTGCGCGCGGCCGCACCGCGCATACCACCTCATGCCCGCGGGCGAGGAGTTCACGCGCGGTGGCGCGCCCGATCGTGCCGGTGGCGCCGAGCATCAGCACGCGCGGCGGGCGTGGGGTCACCCCCGGGCGCGCGCTCCCCGCATCCACGGTCATGAACGCCCCCCGACCTCGACGAGTGCACGCGCACCCAGGTGGACGAAGACAAAGCCTCTGCCGCGCAGCGCCGGCAGGGCCTGCTCCAGCCCGGCGCGCGTGCCCGAGGCGGGCCGGTTCAGGTGCGCGAGGATCACGTCGCCATCGCGTGCCCGGCCCACGCGCACCGCCACGTCGGCGGCGGCCAGCGTGCCGCCGGCGTCGGCGTTGAGCGAGAAGCCGGCAATGCGCACGCCCATCCGCGCCAGCTCCTCGAGCGCCTGCTCGTCGTAGCGCGCGGTGGCCGCGCGGTACCACACGGGCGCGCG
>JBJTVI010000020.1:0-5548 GCA_046081145.1 Rubrivivax sp. | reverse complement strand
TGGTGGCGAGCGAAATCGGCGTAGGCGAGGTTGTGCACGTGCACGTGCTGTCCCGCGGCGATGGGCTGCGTGGCGTGGCCGATGATCTGGTCGTAGCGGCGCACGGCTTCGCCAATGGCGATCGCCTGGGTGGCCACCTTGTGGCCGGGCGGCACGAGGCCGGCCACCGTCACGCCTTCGCCGGGCAGTTGCGTGCCGCCCAGAAGCTGGGCGCGGGCGATGACGACGTTGTCGCGGGAGTGGATGCGGATGACGGGCGGTGCGTTCATGGGCGGGAAGTTTCCCATGCGCAGGCCCGGCCTCCACCTGGGGCTTGCTCGGCTTGCTTGGTCTCAACGGGGCCTGTGCGCGGCCGGGAGAGCATGAGGGCCGCCCGTTGAACCCCGGCGCCGCCCGCCGGCTCGTCCAGTGCCTGCCAAGCTGCTGATCTTCCACGACGATGCCCGTGACCGCATACGCCGCGGCGTGCGCCAGCTCGCCGCGGCGGTGGGCGTCACGCTCGGCCCGCGCGGGCGCACGGTGATCCTCGAGCGGGAGTGGGGGGCGCCGCAGATCGTCAACTCCGGCGTGCTGGTGGCGCGCGCGGTGGTTGAGCAGCCGGCTCTCCACGAGCTGCGCCTGCGGCAGCGGGGCCGTGAGGCGTAGGATCGGCTCCTCGGCGGAGAAGGGGGTGCCTTCGGGCAGGGCGTCGACATCGCCCGGAAAGCGGAAGTCGCGCAGCCAGCGTCGCGAACGCGCGTGCAGCCCGGCCGCCCGCGCGAGCCAGACGATCTCCTCCTCTTCGAAGCGCAAGCCTTGCAGCCACTGCAGCGCCACCTCCAGCCCGGCGGCCACCAGCACCGGACGCGCCTCGGGCAGCCGGCGCACGAAGAGCTCGAAGGTGGCCGGCTCCTCCAGCCCTTCGGCCAGGTAGGCGTCGAGCATCGTGAACTGGTAGAGGTCGGTGGCCAGTGCGTCCATGGGCGCAACGTGGCGCAGGTCAGCAGCGCCGACGTTGCGCAGGCGCACACGTCCGAAACGGAGCGCCTGCACGCCGCCGGTTCCTGCCGTCGCCCCGCATCAGTTGCCGTAGCATCTGGCGCCATGAGGTGTTCGACGATCGGCCGCGCCCGTCTCCCGCTGTCCCGCCCGCAGCCGGTCGCGCCGTGCATGCTGGTGGCCCTGCTCTGCGCCGCCGGCTGCGCCAGCTACGGCACAAGTGACTTGCGCGTGGGCCAGCCACGTGAGGCAGTGCAGGCCTCGATGGGCGCGCCGCGGCTCGAACTGCCGCGCCCGCAAGGGGGCACGCGACTCGTCTACGCGCGCGGCCCCATGGGCCGCGAGACCTACATGGTCGATCTCGATGCCACCGGACGCGTGCTGCAGTGGCATCAGGCGTTGGGCGAGGCGCAGTTCGCGCAGGTGCCCGTGGGCGTGTCGCGCGAGGAGCTGCTCTACCGCCTGGGCCCGCCCGCCGAGCAGCGCCCGGCCGGGCGCCTGCCCGGCACCGTGTGGTCGTGGCGCTACCCGAACAACGACTGCCTGTGGTTCCAGGCCGGCGTGGACGAGCAGGGCCGCTACGCCGGCGGCGGCTACGGGCAGGATCCGCGCTGCGAGATCAACGACCGCCAGCCCTGATCAGCCCAGCCTCACCGGCAACGTCCGCAGCCCGCGAAAGCGCACACGCGGGTCCCGCGTGGCGGGCCCCGCCGCCTGCAGCCCAGGAAAGCGCGCCAGCAGCCGGCCGATGGCCACCCGGGCCTCCAGCCGCGCCACGTTCATGCCTGCGCAGGCGTGGGCCCCGTGGCCGAAGGCCGCGTGCGGGTTCGGGCGGCGCGCCACGTCCAGCCGATCGGGCTCGGGAAAGGCGGCCGGATCGCGGTTGGCCGCGCCCACGGCCAGCGTGAGGAAGGTGCCTGCGGACACCGTGCCGCTGGGCAGCTCGATGGTCGCCGTGGCCAGCCGGTTGTTGAGCTGCAACGGGCTCTCGTAGCGCAGCAGCTCCTCCACCGCCGTGGGCAGCAGGGAAGGGTCTGCCACAAGCCGCTCGAGTTCGCGGCCGTGCGCCAGCAGCGCGTGCAGCCCGTTGCCGATCAGGTTGGTCGTGGTTTCGTGGCCGGCGTTGAGCAGGAAGATGCAGTTGTGCAGCAGCTCGTCCTCGGTCAGGCGCTCGCCGTCGTGCTCGCCGTGCAGCAGCCGCGTGAGCACGTCGACGTCGGGGTCGCCGGGCTGCGCGCGGCGCCTCGCCACGAGGCTCTTCAGGTAGTCCAGGAAGGCCGTCACCGCGCGGTTGGCCGTCTCCAGCACGGGCGGCGCGGGTGCGGGCTCGAGCGCCGAAAGGATGTCCAGCGACCACTGCTGCAAGGGGCCGCGCTCGTCGGCAGGCACGTCCAGCAGGTTGCCGATCACCTCCACAGGGATACGCGCGGCGAAGTCGCCGATCAGGTCGGGTGCAGGCAGGCTTTCCAGTCGGGCCAGCAGGCCATCCACCAGCGCCACGAGGCCCGGCTCCATGCGTGCGATCGCGCGCTGATTCAGCGCGCCCATCATCATGCGCCGCACGCGGGTGTGCAGCGGCGGGTCGCTGAAGACGAGGCTCGTGGTGTGGTGCGTGTAGGCGGGCGTGCCCGCTCCCATCTTGGGCGCGAATTCCTCGCGCTTGTCCGAGCTGGCGCGCGGGCTGCGGTATACGGCCGAGACATCCTCGTGGCGCGTGAGCAGCACCGAGCGTGGCCCCAGGGCGTGCAGCGGCGCGTGGCGGCGCAGCTGTGCGTAGAAGGGGTAGGGATCCTCGGCGAACCCGGGAGGGGGCGCGGTCAGCCGGAAGCCCGCGAGCCAGGCCGGCGGGCTCGCGTCTTCGGTGTGCGGGGGAGGGGAATGGGACATGGCGCCAGAGCATACTCGCGGCATGTTCACCGGAATCGTCCAAGGCGTGGCCCGTGTACGCGCCCTCACAGACCGCCCGGGGCTGCGCAGCTTCACCCTGCAGCTCCCCGCGGGCTTTGCCGAAGGCCTGGCCGTGGGGGCCAGCGTGGCCGTGGACGGCGTGTGCCTGACCGTGACCAGAGTGCACCCGGGCGACGTGGCTGACTTCGACGTGATGCAGCAAAGCCTGTCGCTCACCACGCTCGGGGCGTTGGCCGTGGGCAGCACGGTCAACGTCGAGCGCGCCGCACTCGACGGCGCCGAGATCGGCGGCCATCCGCTGTCCGGCCACGTCGACTTCATGGCGCGCCTGGCCGAGGTGCGCGAGCCGCCCAACAACCGCGTGCTGCGTATCGCCGTGCCCGCGCCGTGGATGCGCTACGTCTTCGCCAAGGGCTACATTGCCCTCAACGGCGCGAGCCTCACGGTGGCCGAGGCCGTGCGCGAGCCGGGTGGCAGCGGCTGGTTCGAGGTCTGGCTGATCCCCGAGACGCTGCGCATGACCACCTTCGGCGCCAAGGCCGTGGGCGACGGGCTGCACGTGGAGATCGACCGCTCCACGCAGGTGGTGGTGGACACGGTGCGCGAGGCCATCGAGGAGCGCCTGGGGCCGCTGATGCCGGCCCTGGAGGCCTTTGCACGCGAGCGCGGCATCGCTCTCGAGGCACTCGCCGGCCCTTCGGCCAGCTGAGTCACCCCAGGGGGCCAGGCCTCACTCGGGGGCCGTGCCCGGGGCCGGGCGCCGTCGCACGAAGCGGATCGGCTGCTCCTTCACAGGGCGAGCCGGGGCCCCACGGGCGACCAGGGCCTGGTCCAGGGCCCGCCCGGAGTCGTCGGCAAGGGCCGCCTCGCGTGCGGTGCGCACGGCCGCCGCGGCTGCCCGCGCCTCGCCCGCCTGCGAGAGGTGCACCAGCAGGTGCATCATGTTGTCCTTGCCGCGCTCGTTGGTGCTGCCGTAGCCCTTGACGAGCTGTCCGCAGCGCGCGCGCTCCAGGCCCAGCCAGCGGTCACGCGCCAGGCCGGCCTGCACCGCCGCGAGCCACCGCTCGATGAGCGATTGCTCGAGCGCAAAGCGGCTGCCCAGCGGCCGCCAGCGCTTCAGGGCCGCCAGCGCCCGCAGGGCCAGCAGCCCGCTCACCGTATGCGTGGGCAGCTTCAACGGCAACGCGAAGGGGTCCTGCCCACGGGCCACGCGCCGCGCATCCCAGGCCAGCAGGCGCCGGGCCAGGCCCGGCGGCAGCAGCCCCGCCAGCTCGGGTGCGCCGGGCTTGAAGTGCTCGTAGACCTTGAGCACGTCCTCGGGGCCGGCGCGCACTTCGCGCGCCACGCGCACCCAGCGGCTGGCGCGGCTCTTGAGATCGGCCACCCGCAGCACGTCGTCGAAGGCCATCCACAGGGCCAGCCAGCGCGCGGTCTCGGCCGTGACGGCGCCCGGCCCCTCGTCCGGCCCTTCGCCCAGTCCTTCGACCCGCCCTTCGCCCGGCTTCTCACGGGCGGCGGTGCCACCGGCCCGTCCGCCGGGTGCAGCCTGCTCGGCCTGGGCGATCCGGGCCAGACGCTGCAGGTAGCGCTGCGCGTAGGCCTCGTCCTGGTACTCGCGCACCCGCTGTACGCCCAGGGCGGCCAGGGCGTGGGCGGCTGACGGCAGCCGGGTGCGCCAGGGCTCGGGCAGGCCCGGGGCCGCGGCGGTGACCGGTGTGGGCTCGGGCGCAGGCGTGGCCAGCGGTGCGGGCGCCGGGGCCGAGCTGCTCTGCACGAGATCGAAGGCCCGCGCAAAGCCCAGCAGGCTGGCTGTCACGTCCGCCCCATCGGCGCGCACCGCTGCCTCGAAATGGGAGCGCGCGAAGGGCAGCAGCCGCGAGCCGGCCAGGGCCCCGAGCATCACCGCGCTGAGCGCCGTGCCGCACTCGCGCGCCAGGGCGGCCATGTCCAGCAGATGGTGTGCGCGGCTGCAGGTGGCCACCAGCTTCTCCAGCAGCTGCCCCTCCAGCCGGCCGTCGCCAGGCTGCATGCGCTCGATCGTCGTGAGGGTACGCGACACCGAGCCGATCACGAGGGTGCGCTCGGCGCTGGTGTAGCCCTGCGCGATGGCGCGTGCACCTTCCAGCAGCTCCGAGGCCAGCAGCCCGTCGAGTGCGCCTGGCACCGGGCTCAGACAGAACACCGGCTGGCGCCCGTCCAGCTCGGATTCGGGCTGCGGCCACACCTCCACGTAGTAGGTGGTGGAGCCCGTGCGCTGCGCGACCCCGGGCACCGAGGTTGCCTGCGCCGGATGCCCGGCCTGGCGCGATGCCTCGACGATCCACTGCGTGAGCCGGCCGCCACCCTCCCCCCCGAGGGCGCAGATGAGCAGTGTCAATGGCTCGGTGGCCGCGCCGCCGTGGGCTGCCTGGCCGGCGGGCCCTTCAGGCCCCTGATGTGGTTCAGAAGGTTCCGGACGTTCAGGCTGTGCAGGCGGATCCACCCGTTCAGGCCGTTCACTCCGTGTCGGCAGGCTGTGCGTGTCGTCCACGTCGATCCTGCCTCAGTCGCCCTGGAGCACCCGCGCCGCCGCGCGCCGCAGCCCGTGCAGCATGCGCTCGTGCCAGCGCGCATGTTGCACCACCTCGGCGCGGTAGAAGCTCGGGCACAGCGTGGCGGCGTG
>JBJTVI010000019.1:0-2837 GCA_046081145.1 Rubrivivax sp. | reverse complement strand
CCCAGGGGCCGGGGCGTGCCGTGGTTGGCCTCGCGCATCGTGGGCATGCTCGCGCGCAGCAGCGCGATGAGGTTCCTCTGCATCTGCGCGGCGCGCTTGGGGTCGGTCTCGATCAGGTGCTCGATGCTGGCCAGGGTGTTGAAGAGGAAGTGCGGCTCCACCTGCGCCTGCACGGCAGCCATGCGCGCTTCCACCACCTGGCGCTTGAGCGATTCGGCTTCGGCCGTCTCGGTGGCCTGGGCGGCCTTCACCTCGGCCTGCAGGCGCCCCTTGTAGGTGATCTTGATGACGAAGGAGGCGAGGATCCACA
Source organism: Rubrivivax sp. (assembly GCA_046081145.1). Lineage (GTDB taxonomy): Bacteria > Pseudomonadota > Gammaproteobacteria > Burkholderiales > Burkholderiaceae_C > Rubrivivax. The sequence continues at coordinate 2,527 of JBJTVI010000019.1, read as the reverse complement.
GCAGCGCCAGGTTGGGCAGGAAATCGCCCACCTTCACGACGCGGGTGCGGGTGCGGAAGGATTCGGAGGCCGCCTGCTCGGCCTCGAGCTGCGCTGCGCGCGCTTCCTCACGCGCCTCGCGGGCTTCCTGCAGGGCTTCGCGGATGGACTGCTCGGCCTCGCGCACGGCCTCGCGCACAGCCTCGGTATCGCCGCCCGGTGGAACCGTGACGACGATCTGCGGCCCCTTGGCGGCGTCGCCCTCGCTCCACCCCTCCTGCACGCCGCGCTTGATCTCCTGCCACACCGAGGCCGATGCGCCCGCAGGGGCCGACGCGGATCGCTGGGCCGGCGAGGCTGCAGGAGAGGAGGCCGACGCCTGCGGCGCCGAGGCGGCACGCGGCCGGATGCGGATGCCGCGCTCGTCGATCGAGATGTCCACGCCCTCGGAGCGCGTGCCCGGCTGGGGCTTCTCGATCCGGATGACGGGCTCGCTGGGCGGCTGGGGCGACCGGGATGGGGTCGGCGCCTCCGACGGCAGGGGGGAGGTCGGCGGCAGGGGCGGGATCGGCTTGCGGGCGCTGGGCCGGGCCGGCTCCACCACCTCGCTGATGCGCCAGCTGAAGGGCGGGATCGATTCCAGCAGGGCCGCCGCGACCAGCAGCAGCACCGAGAGCACGAAGAAGCGCTTCCAGCTGATGCCCACGAGCCAGGTGGCGTAACGGTGAAATCCGCGCAGGAAGCTCCGGCGGGCCGATTCCAGGCGCGCGCCCCAGCCGGGGGCGGCACCAGGGGGCAGGGAGGAGGAGGACATGAAAGGCAGGGGCTTCAGGGGCCAGGGGTGGGTGCACTGTACGCATCGCGCAGCGGCAGCGCATCGCCCATGCGACGAACTGCGCGGCGGCGCGACGAGGCGCCGCCGGGCGGGATGCGTGTGACGCTGCCGGCGGCTCGTCCGTCAGCGGCAGCCCCGGGCTTGAGATCGAAGGGCGTGAACTTGTTCACGGGACCGGCCCGCAGGCAGCCCGGATGCGTCGACGCTAACGCTGATGAAACGCTCAATTACCATGCACATAAAAGGTGCTTTCCATGAGCGCAGACGCCTTACGCAGCCGCCTTCGGGCACGGGGCGCGTACACCAGCCACCCCCTGGACGAATCGGGTGGCCGGCAACGGTCATCGGGGCCGGCCACCCTTTCCATCCCGGACAGCGCCGAGCTGCGAATGTCGAGCCCGGCCGACCGCGGTGGCGCCTCGCTGGCCCAAGGCGTTCAGGTGGCGGTGGCGGTTTCACAAGCTGGCTTGGTGGCAGCGAGCGCGCTGGAGCGCGCCTCTGTGCAATCGGGCACCGCGTCGCCACCGGTTGCCTTGTGGGCAGGCGAGCCCGGCGGCGAGGCTGCGGGCTTCGGGTTGTCCGGGCCGCTGGCGGACATGCTGGCCATGGGGCCGGAGGCGGGGACGCCCGCAGGTGATTCGGGAGGCAACCTGCTGGCTTGGCTCGACATCGCCACAGGGCGCCTGGCGCTGCTGGAAGCCCGGAAGGAGGAAAGCGGCCGGCCCATCACGCCCGAGAAGGAGGAAGCCGCGAGCGCGCCGGCGCAGCCGGTGGTGGCGTTCTGGCCCGACGACGGCGCATCCTCCCCCGCAGAGCCTGCTCAGGCCGAGCTGGGAAGTCCCCTGCAAGCCACGGCGGACCCCCAGACTCCCGAGGCTCCTGCACCGTTGCCCGATGCAACCGAGGAGCGCCCGCTCACGGCGCTCGAGCAGGCCCGGCGCAGCTTCGGCGCGGCCCTGGAGCGCCTGGATCAGCAACTGGAGCCGGCACTGGCCGCGGCCCTGGCGCGCCTGGGCGGCAGCGATCCGCAGCGTGCCGCCGATTCGGTGGCCCAGCGCATGCGTCGAGACCCCGAGCGCGCCCGCGAGGCCCACCCGGCCAAGCAGCTGCCAGGCGTGCTCGGCCTGCTGCAGTGGGATTTGACGCCCTTGAGCCAGCCCAGGCCCGAGGCTGCCCCCGCCCCGGGCTGATCACACGGCGCCGCGCACGTTTACGTGCACGGCATACAGGGAGTGGCTGGCCGCCATGAAGAGCCGATTGCGCTTGGGCCCGCCGAAGCACAGGTTGGCGCAGCGCTCGGGCAGGTGGATGTGCGCCAGGGTGGTGCCCTGAGGGTCGTAGATGCGAACGCCGTCGAGCCCCTGCGGGTCCGTGCCCAGGGAGCCGTCGCTGCCAAAGCCGCACCACAGGTTGCCCAGCGTGTCCACGGCGATGCCGTCGTAGGCCCCCGGGCCCTGCGCGCTGACGTACAGCCGCTTGTTGGTGAGCGCCCCGCCGGGCTGCACGTCGTAGGCCCAGATGAGCCGGTGGGGCCTGGCGCGGCTTTCCACCACGTAGAGCGTGCGCTCGTCGGGCGAGAAGGCCAGGCCGTTCGGGCCGGCCAGATCGCGCAGCACGCACTGCAGTTCGCCGGATGCCGGGTCGATGCGGTAGACGCCCTGGAAGGGCAGCTCCGGCTCGGCCGGCTCGCCTTCCCACCAGCCGAGGATGCCA
>JBJTVI010000018.1:0-2471 GCA_046081145.1 Rubrivivax sp. | reverse complement strand
CGCCCGATGATGCCGATCGTGTAGCCATCGGGCTGCGACTGCGCCACCGCCGCCGAGGCCACGCCACGGCCCGGGCGGTTCTCGATCACCATCGTCTGGCCGTAGAGCTGCTGGAAGCGCTCGGCGATGCGGCGCACGCTCAGGTCCGTGACGCCCCCGGCCGGAAACGAGACGATCATCTTCACCGGCCGCGAAGGGTAGGCCCCCGCCTGCGCGAGCACGCCGCCCGGGGCGAGCGCACCCAGCGCCAGGCCGGCTGCGCCGCCGACCACCCACTTGCGTCGGCCTGCATCCAGGGCCGGCGCCGCTTCCGGTGCGGCGACCGCAGCCCTTCGCCTCATATCATCCATGCTTGGCCTCCTTGCCTTGGCGAGTACAAGACCCGCACCGCGTCGCGTATCGGTATGCGCGACGGCGTGTCTGTAGTCGATATTGAGACTCGCCTCCGACGCTGTCAACCGGCATTGCCCGGGGTTCGCGCCTGGCGCAGCAGCACCCGCCCCGGCCGCGTCCCCGTGCCACCCGCGCCCTGCCACACCGGCACCCCGTTGACCACCACCGTCTCGATGCCCCGCGCGGCTCGCTGCGGGTCTTCGTAGGTGGCGGTGTCGATCACGGTGTCGGGGTCGAAGACCACGAGGTCGGCGTGCGCGCCCTCGGCCAGGGTGCCGCGCCCGGCCAGGCCGAAGTTGCGGGCCGTCAGGCCCGTCATCTTCCACACCGCCGTCTCCAGCGGAAAGAGCTTGAGCTCGCGGCTGTAGTGCCCGAGCACGCGGGGGAAGGTGCCCCACAGGCGCGGGTGCGGGCGCTCGCCACGCGGGATGCCGTCGGAGCCCACCATCGAGTGCTCGAAGGCCAGGATGTTGCGCACGTCGTCCTCGCGCATCATGAAGTAGATGGCCCCGCCGGGCTGCAGCCGGCGCACCGCCTCCACCTTGTCGCAGCCCCACTCGCGCGCGATGTCGTCGAGGTCGCGCCCGGCCATCTGCGGGTGCGAGAGGCTGTAGGCCACGAGCACCCGCCCTTGCAGCCGCACGGGGTCGGTGTGCAGCATGGTGCTGCCGGCCGTGTAGGGGTAGCAGTCGAGCGCCACGCACTGGCAGGCCATGGCCTGCGAGATGCGTGCCAGCGTCTGCGGCGAACGGCCCCAGTTGTCCTGGCCCGTCACCTTGTGGTGCGAGATCACGACCGGCACGTCGAGTTCGCGCCCGATGCGAAAGGTCTCCTCGAGCGATTCCATCACCCGGTCCTGCTCGTCGCGCATGTGCGTGGCGTAGACGGCGCCGCTGCCGCTCAGCGGCCGGCACACCTCGATGATCTCCTCGGTGCTCGCGCCGGCTGCAGGCGGATAGAAGGTGCCGGTGGAGACACCGATGGCGCCGGCATCGAGCGCCTCCTGCACGTGCGCGCGCATCGCCTGCACCTCCTGCCCGTTGGCGCTGCGCTGCACATCGGCCATGCAGCGCACGCGCAAAGTGGTGTGGCCGAGCATGGGCGCGACGTTCACCGCCGCAGGCAAGGCGCGCAGCGCCTGCACGTAGGCCGCAAAGCTCGCATAGCGGCTGCGCCCCTCGGGCACGGCCAGGGAGATCGGCGCCGGCGTGGGCGTGTGCGCCTCCAGCGGCGCGGGGCTGATCCCGCAGTTGCCGGTGACCACCGTCGTCACGCCCTGCGACACCTTGAAGTCCATGCCCGGGTGGTCGAGCACCGCGAGGTCGTCGTGCGTGTGCGCATCGATGAAGCCCGGGGCGACGATGCGCCCGCGCGCGTTCACCCGCACCCGGGCCGGTCGGCCGGCGAGCTCACCCAGCGCGACGATGCGCCCGCCCCGCACCCCCACATCGGCGTCGAAGCGCGGCGCCCGGGTACCGTCGATCACGGTGCCGCCTTCGATCAGCAGGTCCAGCGTCTCGTCCATCCTTGGGCTCCTTTGGCTGGCCACGAGGGTAGGCCAGCAGGCGGGCGCGCGCAAGGCGGTAAGGCACGCGCCACCCCCGGCGGGCCCTGCCCTATGCTGCGACGGCCCGCCACGCTGCCGCACGGCTGCACGCCGCCTCATCGACCTCGGCCGCGGGGCCTGCTGCACCCTCATCGGAGAGCCACGCATGCGCATCGTCATCGCCCAGATGAAGCACGAGACCAACACCTTCTCGCCCGTGCCCACGCCGCTGGCACGCTTCGCACGGGCCGGAGGCGCCCTGCCGCCCGAGGGCGAGGACGCGGTGCAGGCCTTCCGGGGCACGGGCGACGGGCTGGGCGCCTACATCGCGCTGGCACAAGAGATGGGGGCCAAGTACACGCTGCCCATCGCCGCGAGCGCCTGGCCCAGCGGCCTGGTGGAGGACGACGCCTTCGAGTACATCGCCGGGCGCATCTGCCAGGCCGTGGCGCGCGGCTGCGACGCCATCTTCCTGGACCTGCACGGCGCGATGGTGACGCAGACCCACGAGGACGGCGAGGGCGAGCTGCTC
>JBJTVI010000017.1:0-3137 GCA_046081145.1 Rubrivivax sp. | reverse complement strand
GGCACGGTCGAGCAGGGCATCCACCGCGGGCTCGCCCTCGGCCAGCAGCTCGAGCGCCTGGCGCGCCGCCTCGAGCAGCGACTGCGCGTGCGCCAGGCGCTGATGCTCGGCCTGGAGGCTCTCCCACTCGTGCTCGCCGGGCTCGAGCTTGTCGAGCTCGCCGAGCTGCCACAGCAGCCGTTCGCGCTCGCGCTCGCGGGCCTCGGAGCGGGTGCGCGCCTCCTCCAGGGCCTGCCGCGCGCGGTGCCAGGCGCGCCAGCGCGCTTCCAGCGCGGCGGTGTCGGCGCCGGCCTGCTCGTCGAGCAGCGCGCGCACGGCGGCCGGCCGGGTGAGGCTTTGCCAGGCGTGCTGGCCGTGGATCTCCACCAGGTGCTCGGCGGCCTCGCGCAGTTGCGCCACCGTGGCGGGGCTGCCGTTGATCCAGGCACGGCTGCGGCCCTGTTCATCCACCGTGCGCCGCAGCAGCAGGCCACCTTGCGTGCCTTCTTCTCTCTCAGCGCCATCAGTGGCATCAGCGGCCTCGAACCCCGCCTCGTCCAGCCACGCGCCCAGGGAGGCGGGGCAGTCGAACTCGGCGCTGACCTCGGCGCGAGGCGCGCCCTCGCGCACGCTCAACGCATCGGCGCGCGCGCCCAGCGCGAACTGCAGCGCATCCACGAGGATCGACTTGCCCGCGCCCGTCTCGCCCGTGAGCACCGTGAATCCCCGGCCGAGCTCGAGCTCGAGCCGCTGCACGAGCACGTAATCGCGCAGGGCCAGGCGGCGCAGCATCAGGCCACCCCCTCGTACCAGCGCAGCTTGCGCCGCAGCGTGGCGTAGTAGCTCCAGCCGCGCGGATGCAGGAAGCGGACCTTGTGCTGCGAGCGGCGCACGCGCACCTGATCGCCGTGCAGCAGGCTGGCAAGGCTTTGCATGTCGAAGTTGGCCGAGGCATCGCGCCCGGCGACGATCTCGATGCGGATCTCGCCATGGTCGGGCAGGACGATGGGGCGGTTGGACAGCGTGTGCGAGGCGATCGGCACGAGCACCCAGCCTGCGATGCCCGGGTGCAGGATCGGGCCGCCGGCCGACAGCGCGTAGGCCGTGGAGCCCGTGGGCGAGGCCACGATGAGGCCGTCGGCCCGGATGTTGGCGACGAAGTCTTCCCCGATCGTGACCTTGAGCTCCACCATGCTCGCGGTGGCGCCACGGCTCACGACGACGTCGTTCATCGACAGGCCCTCGAAGATCGGGAGGCCGTCGCGCCAGACCGAGCCATCGAGCATGGCGCGGTGCTCTTCCTCGTAATCGCCCGCGATGATGGGGCCCAGCGACTCGCGCAGGCGCTCCAGCGGGATATCCGTGACGAAACCCAGGCGACCCTGGTTGATGCCCACCAGCGGCACGCCGTGCCGGGCCAGCTCGCGCCCGATGGCGAGCATGGTGCCGTCGCCCCCGACGACGACGGCCAGATCGCAGCGCGTGCCGAGCTCGGAGGTGGACAGCACGTCGTGGTCGGAGACCCCGGTGGCCGCTGCCGTCTCACGCTCGAAGGAGACATCCAGCCCCTGCTCGGACAGGAAGCGGGCGACATCCTCCAGCACCGGGCGGATGCCCCGGGCCTGGTACTTGCCGATCAGCGCAGCGTGGCGAAAGCGTGCGGCCATGGGGGCGATGATGACATGAGGCGGGCCCGGGCGAGCCCCCCTTGGGGGTCACCCGCAGGCGGGGTTGTCCGTACAATGAATTCGATCATGGACGACCGCGCCAGGACCCTCCTGAAGGCGCTCGTGGAGCGCTACATCGCAGACGGGCAGCCCGTCGGCTCACGCACGCTGTCGCGCGCCTCGGGGCTGGACCTCTCTCCGGCAACCATCCGCAACGTGATGAGCGACCTGGAGGAGCTCGGCCTCATCGCCAGCCCCCACACCAGCGCCGGTCGCGTGCCCACGGCGCGCGGCTACCGCGTGTTCGTCGACACCATGCTCACCGCGCGCACGCTCGACCCCGCGCAGCCCCCGCCCGAGCTTGCCTCGGTGCGCGAGCAGCTGCAGCCCGACCAGCCCCAGCGCGTCATTGCGCAGGCTGCGCAGATGCTCTCGAGCCTGTCGAACTTCGTGGGCGTGGTGACGGTGCCGCGCCGCGCGAGCGTGTTTCGGCACATCGAGTTCCTGCGCCTGGGTGAGCGTCGCGTGCTGGTGATCCTCGTCTCGCCCGACGGCGATGTGCAGAACCGCCTCATCCTCACCGCCCGCGACTACAGCCAGGGCGAGCTCGTGGAGGCCACCAACTACCTCAACTCCCACTACGCCGGCCTGACGATCGAGGAGGTGCGCGAGCGCCTGCACGGCGAAATCGAGGCGTTGCGCGGGGAGATCGCCACGCTCATGGCCGCCGCCGTGAAGGCCGGCACCGACGCCATCGCCGAGTCGAGCGACCAGGTGGTGGTGGTGGGCGAGCGCAAGCTGCTCGAGGTGGAGGATTTCAGCCACGACATGGGGGCGATGCGCAAGCTCTTCGACGTGTTCGAGCGCAAGGCCGAGCTGATGCGGCTGCTCGATACCTCCAGCCGCGCCGAGGGCGTGCGCATCTGGATCGGCGGCGAGAGCCGCGTCGTGCCCTTCGAGGAACTCTCGGTGGTGGCCGCACCCTACGAGGTGGACGGCGTGGTGGTGGGGCGCCTGGGCGTGATCGGCCCCACCCGCATGCACTACGACCGCATGATCCAGATCGTGGGGATCACGTCGCGCCTGCTCACCAACGCGTTGAGCCAGAAGGCGCCCGGATGAGGCGGCCTCCTAGAATGCCACCCGGGGGCCGTTAGCTCAGTTGGTCAGAGCAGAGGACTCATAATCCTTTGGTCGCTGGTTCAAGTCCAGCACGGCCTACCACCGTCGATCTGGTCCCTGTGCCGGTCCGGCTCGAGCCTTTCAGGAAGCTGCGTGATGAACGCCCCGCAAAGCCTGCTCCCCGCCCTGGACGAGATCCGCGCCCACGAGGCGGAGATGGTGGCCATCCGCCACCGCATCCACCAGAACCCGGAGCTGGCCTACCAGGAGAACGCCACTGCCGACCTGGTGGCCCAGTGCCTGCAGCGCTGGGGCTACGAGGTGCACCGCGGTCTGGGCGTGACGGGCGTGGTGGGCACGCTCAAGGTG
>JBJTVI010000016.1:0-11523 GCA_046081145.1 Rubrivivax sp. | reverse complement strand
CAGTCGGGCCGAAGGTGCTGCGCGAGGTGCCCTTGACCTTCTGCTCGTAGTAGTAGAGCCCGGCCACATAGCTCACCGATCGATCCCGGCCGGTGGCGATGCGCAGTTCCTGGCTCCATTGATCCTGCGCCGAGGTGCCGTCGGAGGCCACGATGTTGGCCGGGCCCACGTCGGTGTCGGAGGTGCGCGAGGTGTCGAGCTTGCGCTTGCTCGTGATCGAGGTGAGGGTGAGGCCGCCACCGAGTTCGTAGTTGACTGTCAGGCCCGCGCCGCTCACGTTGCGCGCCGCGCTCGTCGGGAGGTTGACGTTGGTGACGTAGGGTTCGCCGGAGGTGAAGCCGTAACCCGAGACGATGGAAGGCGAAGCCGCCACCGTGCGGTCACGCAGGTCGTCCACCGACAGCGTGATCGACAGCCCCTTGGAGGGCTGCAGCAGCACCTTGGCACGCACCGACTGCACGTCCTCGTTGCCGCCGAGCGTGTTGGTGGCGATGTTGCGCATGTAGCCGTCGCGCTGGCCGGAGTAGGCCGCCACGCTCGCCCGCACCGCCTCCGAGCCCAGGGGGGCGGAGAGGTAGGCGCTCAGCCGGCGCTGGCTGTCCGAGCCGAGGTCCAGGCTGCCGGTGGCCGTGAAGCGCTTGGAGGGGTCGCGCGTGGTCAGGCTGATGGCGCCGGCCACCGAGTTCTTGCCGAACAGGGTGCCCTGCGGACCGCGCAGGAACTCCACGCGCTCGACGTCGAAGGTCTCCTGGTTGAAGGCGGCCCCGCGGCCCATGAAGATGCCGTCGACGTAGACACCGATGCCGCTGTCGAAGCCGACGTTAACGCGGTTTTGCGACTGCACACCCCGCACCGAGAAGTTGGGCAGCGCGTTGTTCTCCGTGCCGAGGAAGGAGACGTTGGGCACCGCCACCTCGGACAGGCGGATGGCGCCGCGGTCCTTGATCTCTTCTGCGCCCACCACCGTGACCGACAGCGGCGCGTCGATGGCCCGCTCGGTCCACTTGCGCGCCGTGATGACGACCGTATCGGGGTTGTTCTGCGCCGCGCCGGCGGCGGGCGCCTGGGCGTGCGCAGCAGGCAGCGCACCGGCCACCACCAAGCACGATAGCGCGCGGACCACGGGATTCTTCAGGTAGGCTGGATGGCTCATGATCACTCCTGCGGGATGCGCCGCTCAAGCGGCTTGGTAGAAGGGTTGACAGACTTCGCGCGCACGCTGCATGCAGCGCTCCACGGTGCGCGTGGTGACGCCCAGCCGAGCGGCGATCTCGGGGTGGGTGAGGTCATCCAGGCAGCGCATCTCCACGACGCGGCCCACGCGCGGGCCGGCTTCGGCCAGGCGCTGCGCGATGTGACGCATGGCGCGCTGCCAGTGCACCTGGCTCTCGATCGAGGGGGCCCGGCTCTCGACCTCGAGCTCGTCGTCGAGCGGGTCGTGGCGCTGCACCTGGCGAAAGCGCTCGCGCCGGGCGCGGTCGATGATGAGGTGCTCGGCGATGCGAAAGAGATAAGCCCGCGGGTTGAGGTCGAGCCGGGACGGGTCGGGCAGCTGCGCCACCCGCAGGAACACCTCCTGCACCGTGTCGGCCACGTCGTCCTCGTTGCGCAGGGTGCGCGACACGAAGCCGCGCAACGCCCGGTGATGGGCCGCGAACACTTCGGCGATGTAGTGCGCCCGTTGCGCCGCCTGCTCGGGATGGTCGAGCCCGCGCAGCATCGGCGCGAGCCCCTGGGCATCTCCCGCCCCGGCCGCAGGCAGCATCTGCATCGGCGATCGCCCTCTCGTTGCGGCAACCCGCACGGGTTGCCTGTAGATCTGATTCGGTCTATCCTAGATTTGAACGGACGTTCGGTCAATACATGGCCGCGCCCAGGAAAACCCTTTGCCCACCCTCGGGCGCAGACACCACCAGGAGCCACGATGAGCCAAGCCGCATGGGTAGCCGGAGTCGGCATGATTGCCTTCAGGAAGCCGGGCGCGAGCGCCGCCTACGACGCCATGGGCGCCGAAGCTGCGCGGCTGGCGCTGCGCGACGCCGGGCTCGCGTACCGTGATGTCCAGCAGGCCTATGTGGGCTACGTCTACGGCGACTCCACCAGCGGCCAGCAGGCCCTGTACGACGTGGGCCTGACCGGGATCCCGATCGTCAACGTCAACAATGCCTGCGCCACCGGCTCCACCGCGCTCTTCCTGGCGCGCCAGGCGGTGGCCAGCGGCGCCGTCGATGTCGCCCTGGCCCTGGGCTTCGAGCAGATGAACCCGGGCGCCCTGGGCGTGACCGCCACCGACCGGCCCAGCATCATGGGCCGGCAGCTGGCGCGGGCGCGCGAGACGATCGAGTGGCGCGAGGACGTGCCGGTGGCGGCCCTGCTCTTCGGCGGGGCGGGCGCCGAGCACCAGCGGCTGCACGGCACGAGCGACGAGGCCTTCGCACGTGTGTCCGTGAAAGCGCGCCAGCATGCGGCGCGCAACCCGCTGGCGATCTTTCGCGATCCGGTGACGGTCGAGGAGGTGCTGGCCAGCAAGCGCATCTACGGGCCGCTCACGCGGCTGCAGTGCTGCCCGCCCACCTGTGGCGCGGCCGCAGCCGTGCTGGTCTCGCCCGCCTACGCGCGGCGCCGCGGCCTGAGCGCCCAGGCGGTGGAGATCGTGGCGCAGGCGATGACCACCGACCCCGAGGCCACGCTGGAAGGCCACAACATGATGCGCGTAGTGGGCTACGAGATGGCGCGCGAGGCGGCGCGCCAGGCCTACGAGCAGGCCGGCATCGGCGCGCAGGAGGTGGACGTGTGCGAGCTGCACGACTGCTTCTCCACCAACGAGCTGCTGACCTACGAGGCGCTGGGCCTGGCGCCCGAAGGCGGGGGCGAGAAGTTCGTGATGGACGGCGACAACACCTATGGCGGCCAGGTCGTCACCAACCCCTCGGGCGGGCTGCTGTCCAAGGGCCACCCGCTGGGCGCCACGGGGCTGGCCCAGTGCGCCGAACTCACGTGGCAGCTGCGCGGCCAGGCCCAGGCGCGCCAGGTCGAGGGCGCCCGCATCGCGCTGCAGCATAACCTCGGGCTCGGGGGCGCGTGCGTGGTGACGATGTACCGGCAGGCTGCCTGAGGCCGCCTCCGACCGAGCTTGCCCGGAGCGTGCCGATGAGACTGTTTTTCGGCGGTCTGATGACCGAGACGAACACCTTCTCGCCGATCCCGATCGGGCTGTCTGCCTTCGAAAGCGAGGGTATCCGACGCGGGCAGGAGGTGCTCGACCCCGAGAAGGGCTGCGACATGGCCCTGTACGCGCAGTCGCTCGGGCTGGAGGTGGTGGGCGGGCTCTACGCGGATGCCGCCCCTGGGGCGGCCGTCACGCGTGCCGCCTACGAGACGCTGCGCGACGAACTGCTGCAGCGGCTGCGGGCAGCCTTGCCGGTGGACATCGTGGCCCTGTACATGCACGGGGGCATGGTCGCCCAAGGCTGCGACGACTGCGAGGGCGACATCCTGGCGCGCGTGCGCGAGATCGTGGGGCCGGACGTGCCGGTGGGTTGCGAGCTCGACCCGCACTCTCACCTGAGCGCGGCCATGCACGACAACGCGCTGCTCATGTGCTTTCGCGAAAACCCGCACACCGACATCTCCGAGCGCGGGCGCGAGCTCGTGGACCTGCTCATGCGCGTGGCGCGCGGCGAGGTGCGCCCGGTCACCTCGGTGTTCCACACCCGCATGGCCGACGTGCTGCAGACGCAGCGCGAGCCCATGAAGAGCTTCGTGGCGCGCATGCGCGCGCTGGAAGGGCGAGACGGCGTGCTCTCCATCAGCATCGTGCACGGATTTCGGCGCGCCGACGTGCCCCTGATGGGCACGCAAGTGCTCGTCATCACGGACGGCCGACCCGAGCACGGCGCCCGCCTGGCCGAGGCATTGGGCCGCGAACTCTTCGCGCTGCGCGGCCGCTGCGCCGACCCGGTCGTGCCGATGGACCAGGCGCTGGCCCAAGCGCGCAACTGGGACCCCACCACGCACGGCCCGCTGATCCTGGCAGAGATGGCCGACAACCCCGGCGGCGGGGCGCCGGGCGACGCCACCCACGTGCTCGCTGCCTTGCTCGAGGCGGGGCTGGACGGCATCGCCGCAGGGGTGATGGTCGACCCCCTGGCCGTGGCATACGCCTTCGAAGGCGGGCTGGGAGCGCAGCTGCACCTGCGCCTCGGCGGCAAGGCCTGCCCCTTGTCGGGCCAGCCCCTGGACCTGCAGGTGACTGTCGCGGCCCTCGAGCCGCAGGCCTGCATCCGCCTGGACATCGGCGGTCACGTCGTGCCGATGGGCCGCGCCGCCGCGCTGCGCTTCGCGCAGGGCGTGATCGTGGTGGCGGAACACCGCAACCAGACCTACGGGCCCTCGCTCTTTGCCGACCTCGGGGTGGACCTGCGCGCGATGCGGTTGATCGTGGTGAAGTCCGCGCAGCACTACAAGCCGCACTTCATGCCCGTTACTCCCCACAGCCTCGTGGTGGACTCCCCGGGCGTGTGCGTGGGCGATGTGCTGCAGATGCCGATGCACCGCATCCCGCGCCCCATGTGGCCGTGGGACGAGGACCCGTGGGCCCAGGCCTGAGACGCATCTCCCCGAGGCCGACCGGCTCCAGGGCCGCGCAGTTCAGCGCCCGCGGGTGCGCGGGTCCAGCGCGTCGCGCAGCGCGTCGCCCAGCAGGTTGAAGCTCGCGGCGGTGACCAGGATCACGAGGCCCGGCAGCGTGGCGTACCACCAGTACCCCAGCACGTACTCGCGCCCGGAACCCACCATCGAGCCCCACTCCGGGGCCGGGGGCTGCGCCCCGAGGCCGATGAAGCTCAGCGCCGACGAAGCCAGCACCGCCGAGCCCAGGTGAAAGGTCATGAACACCACCACCGGCGGCATCACCCCGGGCAGCACGTGCCGCCACAGCACGTGCGCCGGGCTTGCGCCCATCGCGCGGGCGGCCATCACGTACTCGCGCTCGCGCAGGCTCAGGGCCTGGGCCCGCGCCACGCGCACGTAGGCCGGGATGGAGAGCACCCCGAGCGCGATCACCGCGTTCGTCAGGCTCGGCCCGAGCGCGGCCGTCAGCGCCAGCGCCACGACGAGCCCGGGCAGTGCCATCGCCACATCGGTGAGCCGCATGATCACGGCATCCACCCAGCCGGCGCGCAGCCCCGAGAACGCGCCGATGGCCAGCCCGGCCAGCGAGCCGATGCCCACGATGCCCAGCGCCGCGGCCACCGAGGGTCGCGCCCCATGCACCAGGCGCGCGAAGATGTCGCGTCCGAGCTCGTCGGTGCCGGCCCAGTACGACCACGAAGGCGGCTGCAGCACGGCGTTGAGGTCCATCGCGTTGGGGTCACGCGGCACGAGCCAGGGCCCCAGCAGCGCCGCCACCAGCACCGCCAGCACCACACCCGCGGCCACGCGCGCGATGGGCTGGCGCAGGGGCGGGGCCAGGTGCGAGGCCAGCGACAGGCTCCTCATCCTCAGCCCACCGACTGGATGCGCGGGTCGAGCCACAGGTAGGCCAGGTCGACCAGCAGGTTGGCCAGCACGTACACCACCGAGGCCAGCACGGTGAAGCCCATGATGACGGGGAAGTCCAGGTTGAGGATGGCCCCGAGCACGTGGCTGCCCAGGCCCGGCCAGGCAAAGACCGACTCCACCACGACCGAGCCGAACAGCAGCGCGGCCAGCTCCAGCCCCAGCACGGTCACGAAGGGAATGAGCGCGTTCTTCAGGGCGTAGACGAAGAGCCGGCGATGTCGCGGGATGCCGCAGGCCAGGGCCGTGCGCATGTAGTCCTGCGCCAGCACCTCGATCATCGAGGCGCGGATCAGCCGCACGACCGTGCCGATGGACGACAAGGCCAGCGTGAGGGCCGGCAGCAGCAGGTGATTGAAGGCGCTGCGCCAGGCCAGCCACTGCCCGGCCAGGGCGGCGTCCACCAGGTACAGGCCCGTCACTGCCGGCGGTGGCGCAACCCCCAGGTCCAGCCGGCCCGAGCCGGGCAGCCAGCCCAGCTGCGCGTACAGCAGCAGCATTCCCATGAGGCCAAGCCAGAAGGTGGGGGTCGAGATGCCGGCCACGGCCACGACGCGCACGCTGTGGTCGATCCAGGTATCCCGGTAGACCGCGCACAACACCCCCAGCGGCACGCCCACGGCGATCGACAGCAGCATGGCCACGCACATGAGCTCGAAGGTGGCCGGCAGGTACGACAGCAGCTCGGGCAGCACCGGCTGGCGGCTCGTGATCGACAGGCCGAAGTCGCCTCGCACCAGGTCGCGCACGTAGGCCCCGTACTGCACCCACAGCGGCTGGTCCAGGCCGAGCCGGGCGCGCAGCTCGGCGATCGCCTGCGGCGTGGCACGCGGGCCGAGGATGAGCTGCGCCGGGTCGCCAGGAATCATCCGCGAGATCACGAAGCACACCACCGTGACCGCCGCCGTCACCAGCACCAGCATGGCCAGCCGCCGCAGCACGATCGAGGCCATCTCAGGTCCTCCTGCGCGCCAGGAAGGCAGCCAGCGCCGCGCGGAACTCCTCGCTGCTCACGCGACCGGCCTGCACCTGCGCCTCGTGAGCCATCTGCTCGGGCAGCGTGGCCAGGCGAGCGCGCTCCAGGGCTGCGCGCATGGGCGCAAAGCCCCCGCCGGGCAAGGCCGCCAGATCGCGTGCAAGCGCCAGCGTGTGCTCGGCCAGCTCGGCGTCGGGCACGCAGCGGTGGATCATCCCGGCGGCAGCCGCCGCCTCGGCGTCGACCTCCGCCGCGCCCATCAGCCACGCGCGGGCGCGGGCCTCGCCCACCAGGCGGGGCAAGGTGGCCGTGAGGCCGGTGTCGGCGATCAGGCCCAGCCGCGCGAAGGCAAAGGAAAAGCGCGCCGAACGGGCCGCCACGACGAAGTCGCACAGCAGGGCCAGTCCGATCGCCCCACCCACTGCCACCCCGTTGACCGCGGCGATGGTGGGCAGCCGCCCCGCGCCGAGCGCAGCCTGCACGGGCAGCAC
The DNA here is from genome assembly GCA_046081145.1 of Rubrivivax sp. Classification (GTDB taxonomy): domain Bacteria; phylum Pseudomonadota; class Gammaproteobacteria; order Burkholderiales; family Burkholderiaceae_C; genus Rubrivivax. Next base: position 4,497 of record JBJTVI010000016.1, on the reverse strand, counting down.
GCAGCCCCGGATGCGCTCAGCCAGCTCATCGGGCCCTGCTGCGCCCAGCGCGTCCAGGTTCGCCCCGGCGGAAAACACGCGCCCCGTGCCCGTGAGCACGATCACGCGCGCCCCGCTGTCCTCGCGCTGCAGCGCCTGCAGGGCCCGTGCCAGCGCCGCGAAGGCTGACGGGTCGAGCGCGTTGGCTGTCTGTGGCGCAGCCAGCCGCACGGTGGCAATGCCTTCGGCCAGCTCGGTGAGGATCATGCGCGCACGAAGACGCGGGCCGAGCCGCTGGCCACCGCGGTGCCGTCCTCGAGCTGGGCCTGCACGCGCACCGCGGCGAGCAGGCCGCCTGGCGCCGCCTCGACGGACTCCACCGTGCCGTGGCACTCCAGGCTGGAGAGCACCGGCACCATCGCCTCGAAGCGCACCTGCAGCTCGCGCACGCTGCCCGGCCCGGCCCAGGCCTGCAGCAGCCGCGACAGCATCCCCATCGAGTACATGCCGTGCACGATCGTGTCGGGCAGCCCGGCCTGCTGCCGGGCGTAGTCGACATCGACGTGGATGGGGTTGAGGTCGCCCGAGCCGTGGGCGTAGCAGGCCACGCGGTGGCGCGTGAGGCGGCCGGTGGAAAGCGGCGGCAGTTGCATGCCGGCGACGATCGTGGAAGCGTTCATGTGTTGCGGGCCACCAGGCAGCAGTGATCCTCGCACACGAGCTCACCCTGCGCGTTGCGGTAGTCGATCACGGTGTCGATGAAGGTAAGCGCGCCGCCCTTGCGGTCGGCGATCGCGCTGATGCGCTTGGTGCCCACGAGCTGGTCGCCCACGCAGATCGGCTGGTGGTGCACGAAGCGCTGGTTGGCGTGCAGGATGCGCGCCGGGTCGATGGCCAGGCGCTTGAGCATGTCGTAGATGAGGTCCACCCGCTCGGTGCTGATCGCGATCGGGAAGGTGGGCAGCGTGAGCACGTCGCGCCAGCCCGCCGCGCGCGCGGCCTGTGCGTCCAGGTGCACGGGGTCGGTCTCGTCCAGGCCGCGGGCGAAGGCCACTGCTGCGCCGCGCTCGACCGTCACCTCGAAGGGCGGCCACACGTGGCCGACTTGGGCGCTGCGGTCCATGGCTAGGGGCCTCCCATGATGCGCGCAAAGGGCGCCATGGCCTCGCCGAAGGAGGCCGGGTGCTCGCTCGCCTCGAAGCTCGTGATGCGCGCCCAGGCGGCCGCCACCTGCTCCACCGAGTCCTGGCCGGTCAGGTCGAGCACCGCGCCGCCGGACCGCTCCCAGCGCACCTTGGCCACGTAGCCGCCGCCCACTTCGTACAGTCCCCCGCTGTCGCGGCAGTCCTCGTGGCACAGCCAGCCCACCAGCGGGCTCACGAGCTCGGCGCGCATCGGCGCCAGCTGCTCGGCCGTCATCACGGTGCGCGTCAGCCGCGAGTCGGCCGCCGGGGCGATCGTGTTGACGAGGATGTTCTTCGCCCGGCCCTCCACCGCCAGCGGCTGCGTCATGCCGTGCAGCGCGAGCTTGAAGGTGGCGTAGTTGACCTGGCCGAAGTTGCCGTAGATGCCCGCGGCCGAGGAGGTGTTGACGATGCGGCCATAGCCGCGCTCGCGCATGCCCGGCCAGGCCGCGTGCAGGATGCGAAAGGCCCCGAGCAGGTGCACCTCGTAGAGCTCGCTCCAGTCGGCCGGCGTCATCTTGTGGAAGGCCACGTCGCGCAGGAAGCCCGCGTTGTTGACGACGATGTCGAGCCGGCCGAAGTGATCCAGCGCCGCCTGCACGATGCGCGCACCCTCGGTGACCGAATCGCCGTTGGCCACGGCCTGGCCCGAGGCGGCGCGGATCTCGTCGACGACGGCTTGCGCAGCCGAGGCGTCCGAGCCGCTGCCCGAGCCGCTCGTGCCCAGGTCGTTGACGACCACGCGCGCCCCGCGCGCAGCCAGCAGCCGCGCATGCGCCCGGCCGAGCCCGCGTCCGGCGCCCGTCACCAGCGCCACCTTGCCGTCGAATCTGAGCATCCCGTCTCCTGTCTGCTGCCAAAGGGCCTCGGGCATCATGGCCTCGTCGCTCGTGCAAACGGAGCACCCCGCCCGAACCCGACAACGCTGACGGTTGCCCCTTTCCCCTTTCCCCTTCCCCCTTTCCCTTTGCTCTTGCCCGGTCCCCCTTCGCCTGTCGCAGACCTGTGACCTGTCCGCGGCCAGCCCGTGCCCTGTCGGGTCCGGGCGGCCTGCTGCGTTCTTGCCCTCATGCTCCCCAGGCGTGCCCTGACTGCCCCGACTGCCATGCCCGCCCAACCCTTGCCTACCCTCATCGCCGAAGGCCCCCTGAGAAGCGGCGGCACGATCGGCCACCTGCTCGTGCGCGCCTTCCAGCGCCACGCCTCGGCGGAGATGGTGGTGGGCGACGGCGAGCGCCTGAGCTACGCCGAGATGGCGCTGCGCACGGCACGCATGCTCGCGGCGCTGCGCGCGCTCGGTCTGGGCCCGGGCAGCAGCCTGGCGCTGCTGTCGCGCAACCGGGTGGACGTGCTCGCTGCGAGCTACGCCGCCTACATCGGTGGCATCCGGCTGACACCGCTGTCGGCGCTCACGAGCGAGGAGGATCTGGCCTTCATGCTCGAAGACGCCGAGATCGACGCGCTGGTGGTGGACGACAAGATCTTCGGAGGGCGCGGACTGGCCATGCGCCAGCGCCTGCCCGGCCTGCGGCATCTGCTCTCGCTGGGCCCGCTGGAAGGTGCGCTCGACCTCATGGCCGCTGCGCAGGCGGCCGCGCCGGCCGCACTGGAGGTGGCCTGCCAGCCCGGCGACATCGCGGTGGTGGGCTACACGGGCGGCACCACCGGGCGTCCGAAGGGGGTCGTGCACACCCACGCCACGCTGCTGGCCTCGGTGATGATGATGGCAGCCGAGTGGGAGTGGCCCGACGCGTTGCGCCTGCTGGTGGCCACGCCCGTCTCGCACGCGGCCGGGGTGCTCGCGCTGCCTGCGGCACTGCTCGGGGGCAGCTTTCACATGCTCGCGAGCTTCGACCCCGCCGCCTTCCTCGAGCACGTGGAGCGCGAGCGCATCACGGCCACCTTCCTCGTGCCGGTGATGGTTTACCGGCTCACCGAGGCCGTGCAATCGGGCCCGCGCCGGCCCGACCTTTCCTCGTTGCAGACCGTCTTCTACGGTGCCGCACCGATGTCGCCGGCGCGGCTGGCCGAGTCGATGCAGGTCTTCGGGGCGGTCTTCATGCAGCTCTACGGGCAAAGCGAGGCGCCCACCTGCATCACCTGGCTCGGCCGGCGCCAGCACGAGCTGTCGCACCCGCAGCGCCTGGCCTCCTGCGGGATCCCGTTTGCCGACGTGCAGGTGGCGCTGCTCGACGAGCAAGGCGCACCCGTGCCCACCGGGGAGGTGGGCGAGGTGTGCGTGCGCGGGCCGCACGTGATGGCAGGCTACTGGAAGCGCCCCGAGGAGACAGCCGCAGCGCTGCAAGGCGGCTGGCTGCATACGGGCGACATGGGACGCTTCGACGCCGAGGGCTACCTCTACCTCGTCGACCGCAAGAAGGACATGATCATCACCGGGGGCCTGAACGTCTTCCCACGCGAGGTCGAAGATGTCATTGCCGCACTTCCCGAGGTGGCGCTGGTGGCGGTGGTGGGCGTGCCCGACGAACGCTGGGGCGAGGCGGTGACGGCGCTCGTCGTCGCGCGGCCCGGAGCCACGGTGGATCCTGCTGCCGTGACGGCGGCCGTGCGGGCGCGCAAGGGCCCGATGCAGGCGCCCAAGTCGGTGCGCGTGGTGCCTGCGCTGCCCCTGACGCCCCTGGGCAAGGTCGACCGCAAGAAGCTGCGCGCCGAGCTGCAAGCCGACCCGCCCGGCGGCGGCACTGCCGCGCCGCGCACCTGAGCCGCACGCCTGAGCCGCACGCCCGATGCCCGCGCACACCCGCCCATGAGCCACGTCTTTCAGCGCTACATGCGTAAGCCCTACCCCGTGGCCGTTGCCGGCGACGGGCCCTACATCATCGACCGCGAAGGCCGGCGCTACCTCGATGCGGCCAGCGGCGCCGGCGTCTCGAGCCTGGGCTACAGCGACGTCGCCGTGGCCGAGGCGATCGCCCGCCAGGCGCGGCAACTCGCCTACGTCTACAACGCCTACTTCAGCACCGAACCGGCCGAGCAGCTCGCGCAGGCCCTGGTGGAGATGAGCCCGCCGGGCCTGGACTGGGTCTTCCTCGGCAGCGGCGGCAGCGAGTCGATGGACGGGGCGCTGAAAATGGCGCTGCAGTTCCACATCGACAACGGGCAGCCTTCGCGCAAGCGCTTCATCGCGCGGCGCCAGAGCTACCACGGCTGCGCACTGGGCGGCCTGGCGGTGTCGGGCAACCTCATCCGGCGCATGCTGTTCGAAGAGGTGCTGATGGAGGCCCGCTTCGTCTCGCCTTGCTACGCCTACCGCGAGCAGCACGCGGGCGAGTCGGACGAGCAGTACGTGGCCCGGCTGGCGCACGAGCTCGAG
>JBJTVI010000015.1:0-2210 GCA_046081145.1 Rubrivivax sp. | reverse complement strand
CCTCTCGGCGCAGGGGTTTTTCCCTAGAGGTTCCCGCGTGCTGCTGATGCACCTCGGCGGCACGCCGGCGATACACGCCTATGCCTCGCAGTTCGGTGCCCCGGTGCTGCGTCCGTATTCCTGATCACGATACCCATGCCGCGCATCCACTCGAACCGCGACCGCCCCGTGCACCTGGGCCCCTTACCGGTGGAGCGCCTGCCCCGCGAGCCCGATGCGCCCGTGCTGCCTGCGCGGCAGCCGGGGGATGCAGAGCCTGCGGGTCCGGATTCGGTGATGGCGTCGTTGGTGGAATACATCGCGGTGGCCGCAGCGCTCTTCGACGGGGCGGTTGCAGCAAAGACGGCACCCTTGCCGGCAGACCCTGTGCGCCTCAGTGAGCAGTTCAAGGCGGCGGCTGTCTTTCTCGATGCCACACTGGCGGGCGTGTGCCGATTGGCGCCGGAAGAAGGCTCCCGGACCGGGCACACGCACGCGCTGGTATTCGCCGTCGAGTTCGGGCGGGACCCGGCAGCGAACGAGCCCGGTGCGGACTGGATTCGCGGCACGCACGCCGCGCGCAGCGATCTGCGCTGCGCGGAGGTGGCCGCAGTACTGGCGGGCTACTTCCGCGCGCTCGGCTGGCCTGCCACCGGGCATGTGCATGACCACACGGCGCTCGATCTGCCGGTGCTCGCGCAGCGCGCTGGTGTCGCTCGCGCGGTCGATGGCGTGCTCGCATTGCCTTTCTCGCGCCGCGGTTTCCGTGTGGGCGTGGTGAGCACCACGCTCGCGCTCGCCTGTGATGCGCCGATCGCACGGGACGCCTCGCTCGACTGGCCCGACGAGGACGCGCGCCTTGGCGTGGGTGGTACCCGCCCGGCCGCCGATGACGCCCGGCTCGCCGCGCGCCCACTGCACCTCGGCCCCCACGCGATGGAGCGCATCCCGCGCGTCGATCAGCCCACCACGCGCATCGACCGCAGCCGCATCCAGCGCGTGCCCAAGCGCGCGGATCTCTTCATCCGCGCATACGCCGGGGACCTTGGCCCCCGGGCGCAGGCCGAGCGGGCGCGCTTTGCGGTGAAGCAACCGCTCGCCGCGGCGATGGTGCCGATGATCCGTGCGCTGGTGCCGCTGCAGGGCACGCGCGAGCCGCTCGTGCCCACCGGTTTCGGCGGCGATCTCTCGGACCCCGAGTGCAATGCCGATGCCGTGAAGGCGCTCGCCTACCACCTGGGCGCCGAGCTCGCGGGCCTCTGCGAGGCCGAGCCCTGGATGTGGTATTCCCACGACGAGGTCGAAGGCCAGCCGATCGAGCCCTATCACCCGAATGCCGTGGTGATGCTGATCGACCAGGGCCACGAGACCATGGACGGCGCCTCGGGCGATGACTGGATCTCTGGCGCGCAGTCGATGCGCGCCTATCTGCGCGGCGCACTGATCGCCGGCGTGATGGGCGCGCACCTGCGGCGTGCGGGCTATTCCTCGCGCGTGCACTCGAATGCGCACTCCGAACTGCTGCACCTGCCGGCGGTGCTGATGGCCGGGCTCGGGGAGCTTTCGCGCATCGGCGAACTGGTGCTCAACCCCTTCATCGGGCCGCGCTCGAAGTCGGTGGTGCTCACCACCGCGCTGCCGCTGGCGCACGACCGCCCCATCGACTTCGGCCTGCAGGACGCCTGCGCGCAGTGCCTGAAGTGCGCGCGCGAGTGCCCGTGCAACGCCATCCCCTACGGCCCGAAGATCGAGTTCAACGGCTACGAGATCTGGAAGCCCGACGTCGAGAAGTGCGGCAAGTACCGCCTGACCAACATGAAGGGCTCGGCCTGCGGGCGCTGCATGAAGACCTGCCCCTACGACCGCGAGGACCTGGCCGCCACGCGGCCGCTGCTGTGGCGCGCCATCGCCTCGCCCGAGGGCCGGCGCGAGCTGATCGCGCACGACGAGCACGCCGGCGCCGGCGGGCGCAACCCGGTCAAGCGCTGGTGGCTGGACCTCGAGATCGTCGACGGCGTGGCGGTGGCCCCGCGCGCCGGCACGAACGAGCGCAACCTCGAGCCCGGCCGCGAGCGGCGCCTGGCCCCGGTGCAGAAGATCGCCATCTTTCCGCCCGCGCTGCAACCGGCCGGCGGCACGACGATGGGCACCGTGGTGCCGCTGGACCGCGCCGCGGGGCTGGCGGCGGCCGAGGGGGCGAAGGGGGCGGGGGCTGGTTGAGGGCAGCGAGG
>JBJTVI010000014.1:0-2815 GCA_046081145.1 Rubrivivax sp. | reverse complement strand
CCTGGCCGAGCCGCTCCTGCGCGCCGTGCGCGATCAGGGCTACGACATCCCCACCCCCATCCAGGCGCAAGCCATCCCCGCCGTGCTCAAGGGCGGCGACCTCATGGCCGGCGCCCAGACCGGCACCGGCAAGACGGCCGGCTTCACGCTGCCCATGCTGCACCGCCTGGCCGCGCAGGGCACCAAGCGCGACGCGCGCGGGCGCATCGCCATCCGCGCCCTCATCCTCACGCCTACGCGCGAACTCGCCGCGCAGGTGGAGGAAAGCGTGCGCACCTACGGCAAGCACCTGACGCTCACGAGCATGGTGATGTTCGGCGGCGTGGGCATGCAGCCGCAGGTGGACCGCCTTCGCCGCGGCGTGGACATCCTCGTGGCCACGCCCGGGCGGCTGCTGGACCACCACCAGCAGGGCACGCTGGACCTGAAGAACGTGGAGATCTTCGTCCTCGACGAGGCCGATCGCATGCTCGACATGGGCGTCATCCACGACATCAAGAAGGTGCTGGCCGTGCTGCCGGCCAAGAAGCAGAGCCTGCTGTTCTCGGCGACCTTCAGCGACGAGATCAAGGCCCTGGCCGACCGGCTGCTGAACCAGCCGGCACTCATCGAGGTGGCCCGGCGCAATGCCACGGCCGACACCATCGCGCAGAAGATTCACCCCGTGGGGCGCGAGCGCAAGAAGGAGCTGCTGGCGCACCTCATCAAGCAGGGTGACTGGCACCAGGTGCTCGTCTTCACGCGCATGAAGCACGGCGCCAACCGCCTGACCGAGTACCTCAACGACCACGGCATCACGGCCATGGCCATCCACGGCAACAAGAGCCAGGGTGCGCGCACGAAGGCGCTGGCCGAGTTCAAGAGCGGCGAGCTGCAGGTGCTGGTGGCCACCGACATCGCGGCGCGGGGCATCGACATCGACCAGCTGCCCCACGTGGTGAACTTCGAGCTGCCCAACGTGCCGGAAGACTACGTGCACCGCATCGGCCGCACCGGCCGCGCCGGCGCCACGGGCGAGGCGATCTCGCTGGCCTGCGTGGACGAGGAGATCTTCCTCAAGGACATCGAGCGCCTCATCAAGCGCAACATCCCGCGCGAGGTGGTGCCGGGCTTCGAGCCCCCGGTGGGCGAGAAGGCCGAGCCGATCGTGCTCGGGCGCATGACCATCGGCGTGGCCGGGCCGCGTCGCAGCGGCTCGGGGCGGCCGGGTGGTGGCGGGGGTGGCCGACCGGGTGCCGGTGCCGGGTACGGCAGCAGTGGCCGGCCCGGTGGCGGGGGCAATGGCGGTGGCGGCCGACCCGGCGGTGGCCGTGGCGGCGGCGGTGGCGGTGGGGGTCGGCCCGGTTCCCGCCCCGGCGCGGTAGGCTCGGGCACCTTCAAGCCCCGCTCACCCCGCTGACACCGCTGACACCGATCATGTCCACGCCCGAGCCCATCCACCCGCGCGACGCGCTCTTCGAACCGGGCGAGCCGGTGGCCACGCCGCTGCCGGTGTGCGACCACTACAGCGGCGTGGAGGCGCGCATGCGCAAGAGCCTGGCGCTGCAGGCGGAGATGGGGCCGGTCTTCGACGTCTCGCTCGATGGCGAAGACGGGGCGCCGGTGGGCGGCGAGATCGAGCACGCGCACCTGTGCAGCGAGCTCATCACGGGGCCGGACAACCGCTTCGGCCGCGTGGGGGCGCGCGTGCAGCCGGTGGACCACCCGCGCTTCGAGGCGGTGGTGAACGTGCTCGTGCAGCGCACCGGCCACCGCGTCTCGCACCTGATGATCCCCAAGCCGCGCGGGGTGGCCGACGTGCAGCGCGCCGCAGAGGCGGTGGACGCCGCCGCAGCCCGCCATGGCGTGGCGCGCACGATCCCGCTGCACACGCTGGTGGAGACGCACGGCGCGCTGCGCGAGGTGCAGGCAATTGCCGCCCACCCGCGCATCGAGAGCATTTCTTTCGGCCTGATGGATTTCGTCTCCGCTCACCGCGGGGCGATCCCGCAGGCGGCGATGACGGCCGCCGGGCAGTTCGACCACCCGCTGATCGTTCGCGCCAAGCTCGAGATCGCCGCGGCCTGCCACGGCTACGGCAAGACGCCCTCGCACTGCGTCGTCACCGAGCTCAAGGACATGCAGCAGCTGCAGGCCGCTGCCGAGATGGCCTGCCGGGCGCTGGGCTACACGCGGATGTGGAGCATCCACCCGGCGCAGATCCGGCCGATCGTGGAGGCCTTCGCGCCCACGGCGGCGGAGATCGACCTGGCCATCGAGATCCTGCTGGCGGCACAGGCCCAGCAGTGGGCACCCATCCGCCACCACGACCAGCTGCACGACCGCGCCAGCTACCGCTACTTCTGGCAGCTGCTGGAGCGCGCGCACCGCACGGGGCAGCCGCTGCCGGCCGAGGTGCAGGCGGCCTTCTTCGGGGCCTGAGGGCCCGTTGGTTCTGCCTCCCCGGGCCCTGCGGCCCGGGTGATTCCCTTTGCGCCGTGTCAGGCTCGCTCCAGCCAGGTCTTGTATAAGACACAATACTTGGACACACCCCAGGAGAGAGACGATGCTGGACGTCTACCGTCAACACGCCGCCGAGCGCGCCGCCCTCGGCATCCCGGCCCTGCCGCTGTCGGCCACCCAGGTGGCCGAGCTGGTGGAGCTGATCAAGGCCCCGCCGGCCGGCGAAGACGCCTTCCTGATGGAGCTGCTCACGCACCGCGTGCCCCCGGGCGTGGACGATGCGGCCAAGGTGAAGGCCTCGTTCCTGGCGGCCGTGGCGCACGGCGACCTGGCCGTGGCACTCGTCTCGCGCGAGAAGGCCACCGAGCTGCTG
>JBJTVI010000013.1:0-4058 GCA_046081145.1 Rubrivivax sp. | reverse complement strand
GTGCGCGGCGAGCAGGGCCGGGACTGGCTGGCCGAGACGCTCGGCGCGGCAGGCGCCACGGTGGGCTTCGTGGCCGCCTACGCCCGCCGCGCCCCCGATGCCGACGCGCGCGCGCAGGCCCTGCTCGCCGCGGCACTCGAGCGCCCGGGCCTGCATGCCTGGGTGTTCAGCAGTGCCGAATCGCTGCACCGCCTGAGGGAACGCGCGCCGCGGGCCGCCTGGGAGGCCAGCCAGGCGGTGGCCACGCATCCGCGCATCGCCCGGGCCGTTCGCGAGGCCGGCTTCGGCCGTGTCGAGGAGGCCGATGGCGCCCAGGTGCAGGCCGTGGTGGCCGCGCTTGCCCGCCTACAATCGCGCTCCTCGTGAGCGACACCGACGCCCCTTCGCCCGCTGCCCAGGCTGCCCCACGGGCCGAGCCGGCCAATGCCGGTCGCTCGCTGGCCTCGGCCCCGGCACCCGCCCCGGCTGGGCGGGCGCGGCTCGTGGCGGCGGCGGCGCTGGTGCTGGCCAGCGTGGCGGCGCTCGCGTTGGCCTGGAACACGCAGCAGCGCGTGCGCGCGGTGGAGCTCGAACTCGTCAAGCGCCAGCAGGACACCGCCACCCAATCGGCCGAGGCGCGCACGCTGGCGCGGCAGGCCGAGGCAACTGCGCGCGAATCCGCCGCCCGGCTGGCGCTGCTCGAGGCCCGGCTGGCCGAGAGCGCGCTGCAGCGCACGCAGCTCGAGGAGCTGATCCAGTCGCTGGCCCGCTCGCGCGACGAGAACTTGCTGGCCGACATCGATGCCTCGCTGCGCGTGGCCATGCAGCAATCGTCCATCACCGGCAGCATCGAGCCGCTGGCCGCTGCCCTGCGCCAGGCCGACGAGCGCCTGGCGCGCTACTCGCAGCCGCGCCTGGCGCGCGTGCGCCGGGCCGTGCTGCTGGACAGCGACCGCGTCAAGGCCGCGGCGCAGGTCGATCTCCCTACCCTCACGCTGCGCCTGGACGAGCTCATCCGGCTGGTGGACGACCTGCCCCTCGTGGCCGCCGTGGACAGGCGACCCACCCGTGCCGAAGCCCGCGCGGGCACGGCAGCGGGCACGCCGGGCGCAGCGGGTGGGGCGGGTGGGGCGGCGCGCGTGGCCTCCGCTGCCGCCTCCGCGCCAGCCGGTGCGGTTGCGGGCCCCTCCTGGCCGCGCTGGATCGGTGACAACGCCCGCACGATGCTGCTGCAGGCCTGGGCCGAGGTACGGGCCCTGGTGCAGGTCAGCCGGATCGACGATCCCGATGCGGCGCTGCTCACGCCCGAGCAGGCCTTCTTCGTGCGCGAGAACGTCAAGCTCAGGCTGCTCAACGCGCGGCTGGCGCTGCTGAGCCGGCAGTACGACATCGCGCAGGCCGATCTGCGCGACGCGCAGTCGATCGTCGAGCGCTACTTCGATCGCAGCTCGCGCCGTGTCGGCGCCGCCGGCGAGCAGTTGCGGCTGATTGCCGGCCAGGCCCGCCAGGTGGCGCTGCCGCGTCCCGACGCCACGCTGGCCGCGCTGGCCACCGCGGTGGCAGGGCGCTAGCCGGCAGGCGCGGCACCGGGCCTGCCATGCGGTTCATCGTCTGGCTCATCGTCCTGTTCGTCGTGGCCGTGGTCGCGGCGGGCCTGCTGGGCACCAACGACGGGCTGGTGACCGTCTACTTCCGGCACTGGCGCGTCGAGCTTTCGCTCAACCTCTTCCTGTTGCTCATCGCGGGCACCTGCCTGGCCATCATGGCCACGCTGCGCACGGCCGACTCCCTCGTGACGCTGCCGCGGCGTGCGCGCGAGTGGCGTGCACTGCAGCGCGAGCGGGCGGCGCAACGTGCCCTGCGCGAGGCGCTGGCCGAGTACTTCGGCGCGCGCTACAGCCGCTCGCACAAGGCCGCCGAGCGCGCCTTGGCGCTGCAGGAGGGCGCGCCGGCTCTGGTCGACGACGCCGACTTCCGCATCCTCGGCCAGTTGCTGGCCACCGCCAGCCTGCATCGGCTGCAGGATCTCCCGCGGCGCCAGGAGTCTCTCGACAGGCTCTCGAGCCTGGTGGCCAGCCAGAGCGCGCGCTCGGTGGCCGAGGGTGCCCGTCTGATGATGGTGGAGTGGGCGCTCGACGACCGCGATGCCGAGCGCGCGCTCGATCTGCTGGCCGGCCTGCCGCCGGGCGTGGCCCGGCGCACGCAGGCGCTTCGCCTGAAGCTCCAGGCCTCCCGCCTGGCGCGCCAGCCCCTGCAGGCGCTGCACACGGCCCACCTCCTGGCCAATCACCGTGCCTTCTCGCCCGAGGCCGCGCGCGGCCTGTTGCGATCGCTGGCCGTGGCGGTGCTGGAAAGCGCGCGCGATGCCGAGCAATTGCGCCGGCAGTGGGCCGAGCTCGAGCCGGCCGACCGGCGTGACCCGGCCATCCTGGCACGCGCCGCGCGGCGTGCGGTGGAGCTCGGCGCACCCGAGGAGGCCCGGCAGTGGCTCGCGCCTGCCTGGGACGACTTGGCCCGGGTGCAGGCCGACGAGCGTACCCTCCTGGCCCGCGCGCTCTCGGAGGCCACCGCGGACATCGGCCCGGAGTGGCTGCAGCGCGTGGAGAGCGCAGCCAGCGCCTGGCCGCAGGACGCGGCCGTGAATGCCGCGGCGGCGCTCGTCTATGCCGAGCGCCACCTGTGGGGCAAGGCCCGCCGACCGCTCGAGCAGGCGGTGCAGGCGGCCGCGCTGGAGCCCCGCATTCGCAGGCGCGCGTGCGTGGCGCTGGCCACGCTGCTGCGCGAGGCTGGCGACGAGGCGCGGGCGGCCGAACTCGATCGCCAGGCCGCGGCGATGCCTTGATCGACTCTGCTACACTCGGGGGCTTCGCGGCTGTAGCTCAGTTGGATAGAGTACTTGGCTACGAACCAAGGGGTCGTGGGTTCGAATCCTGCCAGCCGCGCCATATAGATCAACGGGTTAGCTCTCACAAGGAGCTAGCCCGTTTTGATTTTTGGTCTTGCCCAGACTTCTGGTGCCCGTTCAGTGCCCGTTGACGGCAGTCTTGAATGCAAGAGTGGCCGGTGCGGTGACAGATCCACTGCTGACATGCCGCTGCCCGGCAGCTTCGCTCTTCACCAGCCGCAGATGATCCGCAGCTTGGCTCAGCGTGCCAGTGGCCCTGTCCTTCGGTCCCTGGATGTTTGTATGTCCGGCCTCACACATGCAAACAAGTCCGTCGCACAGGTGCCGGCTGAAAAAATTTAGACCCCCCGGGGGGGACCCCCACCGTACCCCCACCCCCCCAATTCCTGCGATGGGACCCACAGTTCCCCATGAACTCGAATCCAGACGAACGACGAGGTGTTCAACGGAAGTGATGCTCCCAGTGGCGCCTGGGTTCGCTCAGCGCCGACCGACGGCTGCGCTGGAATCGCCGCTTAGCGCGTGATCATCACCACTTGCTCGGGGGTGACCTGTACCTTGAGTTCGACCAGTTCACCACCGGTCTGCAGCTTTGCATACCCCACGCCGTCCACCACCAGCCGACCGGGTTTTGCCGCTGGCACTGGCGTCTTGGCGCCGGCTTGGTCCTCGCGGGTCAGCCCACGCACGCCAGTGCATGCCGAAAGTAGCGCGGGTTCGGTCAACTCCACTCCTCGAACTCGTGACAGATCGGTCTTGCTGCGCGTGGCCAGGGTGCGGCCCGCCTCGTCAAGCAAGCGTACCGCCTGGAACTGCGGCGCCCAGCGCCCGTCGCTGTCGAGCCGTCCCGCGCTGATGCACGAGCCGTCTGAGGCCTGCGCTGCAGCGGAGCAAACCAGGGCCGCTGCCCACAGGGCCGAAGGGACACGGTGGGCCGCCGCTGAGAACAGAAAGCCACAGACCATCGCCTTCTCCTATGAACAAGCAAGAAACATTCTGGCAGGCCGCAGACGCTGCGATTCACCGACCGAATGCAAGCCACGCAGCCCCACCGTGTGCCTCAGCCCGGGCTTACAGCGCCTGCCGTAGCGGGTCAGCTTGAGCGAGGGGTTAGGCCGAGCTGAGCTGGAGGCTTGGATACCGCTCATTGACATAGCCGCAGCAGCGCCGGGAT
>JBJTVI010000012.1:0-4353 GCA_046081145.1 Rubrivivax sp. | reverse complement strand
TCCAGGGCATCGGCCCCGATGCGCATCCGTGCACGGCCCTGCGTGCAGCACAAGGCGCGCATCACGCGCGCCCCGGGCAGCCGGGCAGGGGTGGTGTAGGCCGCCACGGCACCGCTGGCCTGGCCACGGCGCAGCATGAGGTTGAAGGCCTGGATCGGCGCCCCCTTGAGCACGGCCTGCCAGGCCTCCTCGCCTTCCAGGCGCAGGGACGACAGCGGCGCGACCGCCCGCAGTGCGCTGCGCGGCGCCCCGGGCGGGGCGAGCGACAGCCCCGGGCCGAGCACGAGCGTGTGGCGCTCGACGCCGGGAAAGCGCGAGAAGTCGAAGGCCCCGGGCTGGATGTCGGCCAGCGAGAGCCGCCAGTGGAACTCGTCGAGCCCCGAGCCGGGCGGATCGGCCGCGATCTCGCGCGTGAGGCCCCCGCCGTTCTTCCACGGGCTCGGCGGCATCGCATCCAGGGCAAGGATCATCCGGGCCCACTGTCTGTGCCCGGGCCAGGGGCTGTCAACCGGGCTAACGTGAAGGCTGACGTGAAGGCTGACGTGAAGGCTGAGGTGAAGGCTGAGGTGAAGGCTGAGGTGAGGCCCGCTGATGCGAGGCCCGGTGCGGCGCCTGCAGTCAGGCCCGGCCTGGCGCGGGCGGCATCGCCCGGCTCGCCTCGTGCAGCCGCGTCATGGCCTCGCGCACGGGGGCGGCGAGTTCCTGCAGTTGCGCCAGCGCGCGCTGGCCGCGCGCGTCGTCGGCCGGCACCGAGGCCGCCAGGTGGCTGAACACATTGAGCCGGCAGGCAGACAGCCACGGCGCAATGGATGGTTGGGCCATCCATGCGCGCGTGTTCAGGCCGTTGAGCACGACACGGTCGACCCAGTCTGCCGGGGTGTCGGTCATCGGCACCGGCGTGCACAGGCGCGCCTTCTCGGCTTCATCGTTCACGCGGGCCTCGATGCAGGCGATCACGGCCACGCTCAGGCAGATCATCGGAAAGCGCACGTAGTTCAGGTCGATGCGCCCGGGGCTGAAGACGGGCGTGCGGTCATCGCGGTTGGCGCCCAGCGCGCTGGCTGTGCAGTCGATGAAGAGGGTGCGGCCCGGCACCTCCACGCGGCCGGCCTCGAGCACCATGCAACCCGGCTCGAGGCGTTGCACCCGCCCCATGCGCCACACCTGGCCGATCGTGCGCGCCTGGGCCAGCTCGTGCTCGCTCACCGTGGCGGCGTGGTACATCCCCGGCGCAACGGCAGGGTCCAGCCGAAGCCAGGCGCCCGCGGCCTCCATCCCCTGCACCAGGTCGTCCATCGAGCGTGCCTGGGCCTGCGCCTGCGATTGCCGCACCGCCAGCTCGAGCACCTCGTGGCGCAGGGCGGGTGCGGCTTGGGCAGCCAGCCGATTGCTCCACCACGCATCCCGCGGCACGACCCAGCCCAGGCTGGCGGGGTCGGCGCCGCACTCGAGCAGCCAGGAGATGCAATCCAGGCCGGTCTTGCCGCCGCCGAGCACGACGAAGTGCGAGTGGCCCGCGGCCCGCCGCGGCAGCTCGTGGGGCGGCACGCAGGCCAACGGGCCCTCGAGCTCGAAGCCGCGCGTGTGCGTGAGCGGCGTGCGTGTTCGCATGCGCGTGGCGTCCACGAGCCTGCGCCTCGGCCGCACGCGCTCGCGCCGGCCCGACAGCAGCGAGACGATCTCGCAGCCGCTGCGGGCATCGCACCCTTCGGCCAGCTCGCTCATCGGAAAATGGCGCACGCGCCCGCTGGGCAGGAAATCCTCGCGCATGGCACGGTGGTAGTAATCGGCCACCTGCCAGCCCGTGGGCAGCGCCACCAGCCCGGCATTGGGCCCGCGCGATTCGAGGCGGTGGTCACCCATGGGGCGCGAGGCCAGCCCGTAGTGATCGTGCGGCTGGTGCAGCGTGACGAAGGGGTAGGCCTGGTTCCAGTGGCCGCCCGGCGCCTCGCCACGGTCGACGATGACGAAGGTGGCATCCGTCTCGCGCAGCATCACGTCCACGAAGCCCATGCCCAGCGCCCCGCAGCCCTTGACGAGGTAGTCGCACTCGATCGTCATGGTGCGGTGATCCCTCCCACCACTCCGTGCGCGAGCAGCCGGCCGAATTCGGCGCTGCCGATGCCCAGCAGCTCGCCCAGCACCTGCTGGGTGTGTTCGCCCAGCCGTGGGGCGGGGCCCGGAGGTGCACGCCCGGGCTGTGCAAAGGCCAGGGGGATGGCCGGCGAGAGCACGGGCCCCACGCCGGGCTGCTCGATCGTCGTGAAAAGGGGGTTGGCCGGCGAGCACTCGGGGTCGGTCTCGACGAGCTCGGCGATCGTCTGGTAGCGCGACCAGCACACGCCATGACGATCGAAGACCCGCGCCACCTCGCTGATCACGCGCGTGCCGTCGGCAGCATCGCCGTCGTGGGCGTGGGCTGCCTGGCAGGCACCCACGGCCGTCTCGGCCGCCAAGAGCTCGGCCGCGGCCCATGCCAGCTCGAAGCTGGCCACCTGCCGTGCATCGAGTGCCTGGCTGTCGAGCCGGCCGCCGCGGGTGCGACACCTGGCCAGCGCAGCCACTCCATCGTCCAGGGCCACGCGCAGCCGGCCCAGGACGAGCCCTGCGCTTTCGTGGGCAGCCGAACGCGGCGTGCTCATGCCAGCCCTACTTCACCTGTGCCAGGCACATGTTCTTGTGGTCGCTGGAGCGAATGCTGTGGCACTCGCTGCGGCGATTCCTCACCACCGCCAGGCACATGTGCCTGTCGTCCGCGGCGCGGATGGAATGGCAATACGATTCCTGGCGCCTGGCCTGCGCCAGGCACATGTTCTTGCGGTCGGTGTCGCGAATGGAATGACACGCAGACTCGTTGGCCTGGGCCGGGCCGGCAGCGAGGGTCAAGGCAGCCAGGCTCGCGCAGATTGCGCCGAGTGCGCCGAGTGCGCTGAATGGGCCGAACGTGCCGAACGCGCCGAACGTGCTGATTACGCCAATTGCGCCGGCGCCCGACCCCAGGCGAGAGATACGGATTGATCGAGATGACATGGTTTTCCTGCGGGAGGATAATTCGTCTGGGGATTATCGGAATCCGCAACGAGAAACGGCAAGTTCGAGCGGATACTTCGGCACCGGGCACTTCCGCAGCCCGGTCGCAATTCGGAGCAATGAATGGCACGCAGCTTGTCTGAAATCCAGGCAGAAATCAGCCGCCTCAAGAAGGAGGCCGACAAGATCCGCTCGGCCGAGATCAAGGAAGTCGTCGGTCGCATTCGCAAGGCAATCGCGCATTACGGCCTCACGGCTCAGGACCTCTTTGGCAAGGCCTCGGCCCGCGCAGCCGGTGCAGCCATTGCCGCTGCGAAGGGCGCGGGCAAGAAGCGCGGCTCCGCCGCGAAGAAGGGCAAGGCCGCCCGCGGTGCCGCGGCCCGGCCGCCGGCCGTGCTGCGCTACAAGGACGAAAACGGCAACGGCTGGGTGGGTCGCGGCAAGCGCCCGCAGTGGCTGCGCGATGCGCTCACGGCCGGTCGCAAGCTCGAGGAGTTCGCGGTCAAGTGAGGCAGCGGCGGCCCCCGCGCGGGGGCCGCTAGGCAAACTCCGAACGCAGGGCGGCCCCGTGGGCGTCGAGCTGCGGGGCTTCGGCAAAGCTCTCTTCCTCCCACTCCACGCCCCAGGGGGGCACGGGCACATCCACCGCCTGGCCCTGCACCGTCATGCGGCGCGTGCGCAACTGCGGATGCTCGATCAGATCGAGCACCGAGTTGACGCTGCCAAAGGCGGTCTGTGCTGCGGTCAGCCGCTCGATGAGGGCGGCGCCGGGCAGCGCGGCGAAGGCCTGCGAGACGACGCCGTCGACGAACGCGCGATGGGCCACGCGCGCCGCGTTGCCGCGGCAGCGGACATCGTCGATGAGCTCGGGCCGGTGCAGCACCAGGCGGCAGAAGTCGGCCCATTCGCGCTCGTTCTGGATCGAGATGACGATGTCTCGCCCATCGGCGCTCCTGAAGGCACCGTAGGGCGCGATGCTCGGGTGCTTGAGGCCCACGCGCTCGGGGGCGCGGCCGCCGTAGCGCGCCTGCAGGTAGGGCACGCTCATGAGTTCGGCCGCCGAGCCGAAGAGCGAGACCTTCACGGCCGAGCCACGCCCCGTGCGTGCGCGCTGCAGCAGTGCCTGCTGGATGCCCACCAGGGCGTTGAGCCCGGCGTTGATGTCGCACAGCGACACGCCGATGCGGCCCCACTCGCCCGGGGCGCCGCTGACCGAGACGAGGCCGCTTTCGGCCTGCACGTGCAGGTCGTAGGCCTTGAGCTCGCGCAGCTCCCCTTCCTCGCCGTAGCCGCTGATGTCGCAGGTGACCAGACGCGGGTGGC
>JBJTVI010000011.1:0-10951 GCA_046081145.1 Rubrivivax sp. | reverse complement strand
GCTGGGGTTCCTCGCCTTCAGCACGGTGGAGACGATTCCGGGCTTCTATGCAGCGGTGACGCTGATCGCCATAGGCGGGAGCATGAGCGGCTACTTCCCGCTCTCGGTGTGCCTGATGCACTTCTTCGAGCGGCGCCGTGCGCGGGCCCTCTCGCTGATGTCGCTCGGGCTCGCGGCGGGCGGGCTGGCGCTGCCGCTGCTGAGCTGGTCGATCGCGGCCTTCGGCTGGCGCGCCACCTGCGTCGGCGCAGCCGGCGTCATCCTGTTCGTGGGCTGGCCGCTGGCGAGCATCCTGCGGCGCCACCCGTCGGAGGTGGGGCAGGAGGTGGATGGCGAGCCGCGACGCGAGCCGCTCCTGTCCCCTGCTGGCCCCCCGCTGCTGCCGGTCGCATCGGCGCACCCGGGGCCTGCCGCACCGGCCGCGAACGGGGTGCCGACCGGGGCGTCCTTGGCCGATTCGGGCTGGAAGGAAGGCTACACCGCCGCCCAGGCCCTGCGCACCCAGGCCTTCTGGCTGCTGGCCATCGGGCATGGCCTGGCGCTTCTCGTGGTCACGGCCGTCAACGTGCACGCCATCTCGCACATGAAGCAGGAGCTCGGCTACTCCCTGGCGCAGGCGAGCTTCATCATCACGCTCATGACGATCGCGCAGGGCGCGGGCATGCTGCTGGGCGCCGCGGTGGGCGACCGCTGGAGCAAGCGCCACCTGGCGGCGCTGTGCATGCTCGCGCACATGGTGGGCCTGCTGATGCTGGCCTACGCCGTGCATGTGTCGATGCTGCTGGTGTTTGCGGTGCTGCACGGCATGGCCTGGGGGCTGCGGGGGCCGCTGATGCAGGCCATCCGCGCCGACTTCTTCGGCGTGCGCGAGATCGGCATGATCATGGGCCTGTCGGCGGTGGTGACTTCCATCGGGCAGGTAATCGGGCCGCTCGTGGCCGGCATCGTCTACGACTGGACCGGGCATTACCAGTTCGGTTTCCTGCTGCTGGCCCTCGCCGCAGGGGGTGGGTCGGTGATGTTCCTGCGCGCGCGTCCACCGGGCTGAGCCCGCTGCCAGGCCCCCGCCATGCGCGACTTCGCCGCCCTCTTCCAGCAGCTCGACGCCACCACCTCCACCACTAGCAAGGTGGAGGCGCTGGTGCGCTACTTCGCGCAGGCCCCGGCCGCGGATGCCGCCTGGGCCACCTGGTTCCTGGCGGGCGGCAAGCCCCGGCAGGTGGCCCCCACGGCGCTGCTGCGCGAGCTGGCGGGCGAGGCGGCGGGCATCGATGCCTGGCTCTTCGAGGAGTGCTACCAGGCGGTGGGTGACCTGGCCGAGACCCTGGCGCATGTGTGGCCGGCGGCCCGCAGCGCGAGCCAGGAGGCGCTGGCGCATTGGGTGGAGGAGCGGTTGCTCCCGTTGCGCGGCCTGGAGCCCGAGGAGCAGCGCGCGCGCCTGCGCGCGGCCTTCGATGAACTCGACGCGCCCGGTCGCTTCCTGCTCGTCAAGCTCATCGGGGGAGGGTTTCGGGTGGGGGTGAGCCGGCAGCTCGTGCAGCGCGCGCTGGCGCAGGTGTCGGGCCTGGACGAGAAGGTGGTGGCGCAACGCATGATGGGCTGGACCGATGCGCGCCAGCCGCCCACGGCCGCGCGATTCCAGGCCCTGCTCGACCCCGCGGCCGCACCCGGTCAGGACGCCGGCCAGCCCTATCCCTTCTTCCTCGCCCACCCGCTGGATGTCGACCCGCCCGCGCTCGGTGAGGCTGGGCACTGGCTGGCGGAGTGGAAGTACGACGGCATCCGCGCGCAGCTCGTGCGCCGCGCCGGGCAGACGTGGATCTGGTCGCGCGGGGAGGAGCTGGTCACCGAGCGCTTCCCCGAGGTGGTGGCCGTGGCCGCGGGCCTGCCCGAAGGCACCGTGCTCGACGGCGAGATCCTCGCGTGGCGCGCGGGTGAGGCCACGCCGGCACCGTTTCAGCTGCTGCAGCAGCGCATCGCGCGCAAGACCCTCACGCGCAAGGTGCTGGCCGACGCACCCGTGCGCTTCGTGGCCTACGACCTGCTGGAGCGCGAGGGTGTCGACCTGCGTGAGCAGCCGCAATCTCAAAGGCGGGACCACCTCGAGCGGCTGCTTGCCGGCACGCCGATCGATGTCTCCCCGCTCGTACCCGCCGCGAGCTGGGAGGAACTGGCGAGGCATCGCACACAGTCACGCGAGCGTGGGGTCGAGGGCCTGATGCTCAAGCACCGCGAGGCCCGCTACGGCAGCGGCCGGCGCAAGCAGGCCGATCTCGAAGCCGGCACCTGGTGGAAGTGGAAGATCGACCCGCTGACGGCCGACGCCGTGCTCATCTACGCCCAGGCCGGGCACGGCCGCCGCGCGAGCGTCTACACCGACTACACCTTCGCCGTGTGGAACCGTGCGCCGGCCGATGCGTCTGAAGCCCAGGCGGTGGTGGAAGCGATCACGCGGCGTGAGCCGCCCCAGCCCGGTGGCCTGCAACTCGTGCCCTTCGCCAAGGCCTACTCGGGCCTGAGCGACGCCGAGTTTGCGCGCGTGGACCGCGAGATCCGCCAGCACACGCTGGAGAAGTTCGGCCCGGTGCGCAGCGTGCGCCCCACGCTCGTGTTCGAGCTCGGCTTCGAGGGCATCCAGGCCAGCCCGCGCCACAAGAGCGGCGTGGCCGTGCGCTTTCCGCGCATGCTGCGCATCCGCGACGACAAGCCGCTGCACGAGGCCGATACCTTGCCGGGGCTGCGCAAGCTGATGGATCGGCCCGTCGAGGCCCCGGGCTTGCTCCGCGAGGCCAACTTCGGTTGAATGCGAGCCCAGGTGGCCCAGCCGCCAAGCCCTCAGGTCATCAAGCCGCCAAGCCGTCAAGCCGGCACGAGGAGAACCCCCCATGCATGCAGCCCGTTTCATCCTGATCACCCTGGCCGCCGCGCTGGCCGGCTGTGCCACCACCATTCCCGATGCCCCCACCTGCCCAAGCGATGCCGCGGTGGCGCAGGCGGTCGCGCGCTACGCTGCGATGCAGCCCGAGCCCAACCCACCGGCCGACATGACAGCCGCCGGCGCCACCTGTGGCCAGGCGAAGTTCGTACGCGCCCTGGCCCCCACGCATGGCCGCATCGTCGGCTGGAAGGCGGGCCTGACAAACCCCGTGATGCAGCAGCGCTTCGGCGTGAGCCAGCCCGTGCGCGGCACGCTGCTCGAGAAGATGATGCTGCGCGACGGCGCCGAGGTGCCCGCGAAGTTCGGCGTGCGTGCCTTCCTCGAGGCCGACCTGCTCGTGGAGGTGGGCAGCTCGGCCATCCACGACGCCAAGACCCCCGTGGAGGTGCTGGCCGCGCTGCGCAGCGTCATCCCCTTCATCGAGTTGCCCGACATCAACGTGGCCGATCCGTCGAAGATCACCGGCCCGGCGATCACCTGGATCAATGTTGGTGCGCGCCTGGGCGTGATGGGTGCGCCCATCCCGGTGCGGGCTGATGCGGCCTTCGCGGACGCCCTGAAGACGATGACGGTACGGGTGGCCGATGGCAGCGGCCGCGAACTCGACGCCGCCCGCGGCGAGGTGATCCTCGGCCATCCGCTGAATGCCGTGATGTGGCTCGCCGCCGACCTCAAGCGCGCCGGGATCACGCTAAAGCCGGGTGACCTGCTGTCGCTGGGCTCTTTCTCCAAGGGGCTGCCAACGCAGCCGGGCGCCAGCGCCCGAGTGGTCTACGAGGGGTTGCCGGGCAACCCGGCGGTGAGCGTGCGCTTCCGGTGAGGGGGGCCACCCCGGCGCAGGCAGCTCAGGCAGGCTCCACGCTCGCCAGCAGCTGCCCCTCCTGCACCATCTCGCCCGGGGCGACGTGCCAGGCCCGAAGGCGCAGGGGGCCGGGCGCCAGGACGGGGATTTCCATCTTCATGGCCTCGATGACGAGAAGCTCGGCATCGCCGCGGCACACGGCGCCCTCGGCGACGTGCAGGGCGAGCACCTGGCCGGCCACCTCGGCACGGATGTCTTGGGGCGTGTGCATCGGTGACGCTCAGTCGGTGACCTTGAGGTTGTTCTGCCGCACCACCGCCTGCCAGCGCTGGGCGTCCTGTGCGATGAACTCGCGCATCGCCTCGATCGACCCGCCGCGCGCCTCCATGCCGTTGCTGGCGAGGAACTGGGTGGCAGGCGCCGAGCCGAGCACGGCATTGACCTGAGCGTTGAGGGTCTGGACGATCTCGCGTGGCGTGCCCTTGGGCGCCAGGATGGCCTGCCAGCTGTAGATGACGAGGTCCTTCTGGCCGAGCTCGCCCAGCGTGGGCGTGTCGGGCATCACGAACCAGCGCCGCTCCCCGGTGGTGGCCAGGGCCTTGAGCCGCCCGGACTCGACGTGGGCCTTGGCGGCCATCTGGTCCATCAGCAGCGTGATGCGGTCGCCGAGCAGGTCCTGCAGCGCCGGCCCCTGGCCCTTGTAGGGCACGTGGGTGAGTTTCACCCCGAGGCCGGCCAGCACGGCGGCGGTGGCCAGGTGCGTGCCCGAGCCCGGCCCCGCCGAGCCGTAGGTCAGGGCCTCGGGCCGCGCCCGCGCGCGCTCCACCAGCGTCGCCAGCGAAGCGATGCCCTGCGCCGCCGGCGTCACGAGCACCAGGGGCAGCCGGCTGACGTAGGCCACGGGCTCGAAGTCGTCCACGGGGTGGTACGGCAAGGCGGTGCCGATGCCCAGCGGGATGCTGTTCGTGGAGGGCCCGCCGAGCAGGAGGGTGTGGCCATCGGCGGGGGCCCGCGCCACCTCTTCGGTGCCGATACGCCCGCCGGCGCCCGCCTTGTTCTCGACCACCACCGTCTGGCCCAGCGTGGCCGAGAGCCCGGTGGCAAGCATGCGGGCGGTCTGGTCGGCTGCGCCGCCGGGCGTCCACGGCACGACGATGCGAACCGTCCGCGCGGGGTAGCGCGTCTGGGCGGCAGCGGGCAGCGTGGCCAGGCCCGTGAGGGCTCCAAGCGCAGTCAGTGCAGAGCGGCGGTCCATCGTCTTCTCCTTTTCAGCCAGGGTCGGGGGGGGTGCATGGGCCGGAGCCGGCCGGCGCGGCCGGCTGCGAGCCGTCGCTGCCGCGCAACTCGCGCAGCACGGCCTCGGTGTGCTCGCCCAGCATCGGGGGTGCCGAGCCGCAGGCCGGCGGCACGCCATCGAGCAGGATCGGCGAGCGCACGTTGGGGATGGCCCCGAGCGTGGGGTGCGCCAGCGTGCCCAGGAGCTCGCGCCCCCGCACCTCCTCGGAGGCGAAGGCCTGGGCCACGCTGCGCACCTCGCCGGCCGGCACGCCCGCCTGGCGCATGCGCGCGATCCACCAGGCCGTGTCGTGCTGCGCGAACGCGACCTCGAGCACCTCGCGCAGCGCCTGCTGGTTGGCTAGGCGCGCCTGGTTGGTGGCAAAGCGCGCGTCACGGGCGAGCTCCGGGCGCTGCAGCACCTCGTGGACGAGCCGCTCCCACACGCGGTCGCCGGCCACCGTGAGCACGAAGCTGCCATCGCGCGCGGCGTACAGGCCCACGGGCTGCGAGCCCACGCTGCCATTGCCCACCCGCATCGGATCACGGCCGGTCATGAGGTGACCGATGCCGAAGTGGCTCGTCAGGCACACGGCCGTGTCGAAGAGGGGCACCTCGACGTAGCGTCCCTTCCCGCTGGCCTCGCGCTCGCGCAGCGCCGCGCACACGGCGCCGAAGGCAAAGAGCCCGGCCGAGAGATCGACCATCGGCACGCCGGTGCGCACCGGTTCGCGGTCCGGGTGGCCGGTGAGCGAGAGCAGGCCACTTTCGGCCTGGCAGACCTGGTCGTAGCCTGCGCGCTCGGCGAAGGGGCCGGTGCGGCCATAGGCGGAGATCGTGCAATAGACAAGGCCCGGGTCCGCGGTGCACAGTGCCTGCGCGCCCAGGCCGAAGCGCTCCATCACGCCAGTGCCGAAGTTCTCCACCACCACCTGGCAGGAACGCACGATCTCCCGAGCGGCGGTGCGCCCCTGGTCCGTGCGCAGGTCCAGCGCCACGCTGCGCTTGCCGCGGTTCAGGGAGACGAAGGCGGCCGACAGGCCACCGATGTCCGGCGGGCGGAACTGGCGCGCATCGTCACCGGTGCGCGGGTCCTCGATCTTGACGACTTCCGCGCCGAGGTCGGCCAACAACATCGTGCAGAAGGGCCCGGCGAAGACGCGGGAAAAGTCCGCCACGCGCAGGCCCGCCAGGGGCAGCCGGGTGGTGTCGCAGCCCGCGGGCACGGCCGGGCCGAAGGTCATGGCCGCATGCCGAAGGCAGGGGTGCCGGGCTGCCGCAGGCACGCCGCACGCTCGGCGAACTCGCACAGCCGCGGGCGCGTCTGGCGCGGGTCGATGATGTCCTCGATGAAGAAGCGCTCTGCCGAGCGAAGCGGCGAACTCAGCCGCTGCAGACGCTCCTCGATTTCGCGCAGCCGCGCTGCGGGGTCGCTCGATGCCTCGAGTTCGGCTTTGTAGGCCGCCTCCACTCCGCCGGCCAGCGGCAGCGAGCCCCACTGGGCCGAGGGCCAGGCGAAGCGCACGTTGTAGCGCCCGCCGTTCATGTGCGCCGCCCCGGCGATGCCGAAGGCCTTGCGCAGGATGACGCTGCACCACGGCACGCGCGCCTGGTGGATGGCTGCCAGGGTGCGCGAGCCGTGGCGAATGGTGCCCGCCTGCTCGGCTGCCACGCCGATTTCGAAGCCCGGCACATCCACGAGGAACACCACCGGCAGGTGGAAGGTCTCGGCCAGGTCGACGAAGCGCGAGACCTTCTGCGCCGTCTGCGCCGACCACGTGCCGCCGTAGATGAAGGGGTCGCTCGCCATCAGTGCCACCGGCCAGCCGCCCAGGCGCGCCAGGCCGGTGACGACGGCCCGCCCCCAGCCGCGGCCGATTTCCATGAAGGAGCCGACATCGACCACGGCCTGGATGATCGGGCGGATGCGGTAGACCTTGCGCGCCTCGCGCGGGATGGCCCACAGCAGTTCCTCGGCCTGGCGCTCGGGTGGGTCGCTGCAGGCCCCGCGCGGGGGGCAGCTCGAACACCGAAGGCGGCAGGTAGGACAGGAAGCGCCGCGTCGCGGCGAAGGCTTCGTCTTCGCTGTCCACGGCATCGTCGACGACGCCGTTGGCGGCATGGATGTCCGAGCCTCCGAGCTCCTCCTTCGTCACGGCCGGACCGACGCGCGCGACCACCGGCGGCCCGGCCGCGAAGAGCTGCGAGGAGCCACGCACCATCAGCGAGTAGTGGCTCGTGCAGACCCGCGCCGCGCCGAGCCCGGCCGTGGAACCCAGCGCCAGCCCCACCACCGGCACGGTCGAGAGGTTGCGCACCACCACGTCCCACAGGCGGCCGCCGTTGTTGGGCACGTGCGTGGCCCCCTCGGTCTCGATGTTGCGCACCGAGCCGCCGCCGCCTGTCCCGTCGACCAGCCGCACCAGCGGCAGCCGCAGGCCCGCGGCCATGTCCTCCACGTGCACGAGCTTGTCCTTGACCGCGCCGTCGTTGGCCCCGCCGCGCACCGTGAAGTCGTCCGCCGCCACGACCACCGCGCGCGCGTCGATCGCGCCGCGACCGATGACGAGGTTGGCTGGCGTGAAGGCTTGCAGCTCCGATTGCGTCGCGTCGTAGCGGGCGCTTCCGGCCAGGCCGCCGACCTCGAGAAAGGAGCCCGCGTCGAGCAGCCGCTCGATGCGCTCGCGCGCCGTGAGCTTGCCGGCCGCACGTTGCCGGGCGACCTTGTCTGCGCCGCCGTGCTCCTGCGCCAGCGCGCGCCGCCTGGCAATCTCGTCGAGCTCAGGCTGCCAGCTCACGCGGCCCTTTCGCATCCCATGGTGGCGCGAATCTAGCGGCCGGCCCGGCGCAGGTCCAATCGATGTGGGGCATGGGCGCTATGCCCCTGCCGAATTCGGGCTCCGGCCTTGCGACCCTGGTCGGCTGCGCGCTGTGGCAGCATGAGCAATCCGTTCAGCCTTGGCCGACCGTTCCCAGTACCTGACTGCGCAGCCACTCGTGCGAGGGCGTCAGCGTCTCGCGGGCATGCCACAAGGCGAAGAAGTCGAAGTAGGCGCCTTCCAGGGGCACGGGCAGCCAGCGAAAGCGCCCGTAGGGCGCTAGCCGCTCCACGAGGTTGCGCGGCACCACGCACACGAGCCTGGCATGCGCCACCAGTTGCGGCACGGCCATGAGGAAGGGAATCGACAGCACCGTGCGCCGCCGCAGGTTGTGGGAGGCCAGCAGCTGGTCGATGAGGCTGCGGTGCGTGGCCGTGGGCGACACCACGATGTGGTCCAGCGCCGCGAAGCGTTGCAGCGTCAGCGGCTCCTCCAGCCCCGGGTGGTCGTGCGCGCCCATGCACACCAGCGGCTCGCGCAGCAGATGGCGCACGTCGAAGCGCGGCGGGTGGTCGCCCGAGCCCACCACGGCCAGGTGCAGCACCCCTTCGTCGAGCAGCTCGCGCGCGCTCTCCACGTTCACGTGCGAGGCCTGGATGTCGATGCCCGGGGCCTTCACGCGCAGCCGCTCGAGCAAGGGTGGCAGCACCACAGCGGAGGTGTGGTCCGTCACGCCCAGGCGGAAGGTCATGCGCGCGGCCAGCGGGTCGAAGCGCGCGGTGCCCTGCAGCAGCCGCTGCACGGCCCGGATGGCCTCCGAGATGGGCGCGGCGATCTGCTCGGCACCGGGGGTGGGCTCCATGCCGCGTGCGGTGCGCAGGAAGAGCTCGTCGCCGAAGAGGGTGCGCAGCCGCGCCAGCGCGTGGCTCATGGCCGGCTGCGTCAAGCACAGGTACTGCCCGGCGCGCGTGAGGTGGCGCTCGCGGTAGACGGCGTCGAACACCCGCAGCAGGTTCAGGTCGACGTTCTGGAAATTCACCTCGCGCATCGGCAAGCCTCGCCGGGCGACGTGAAAGCGGGCCCGCAAGCCATCCTACCCCTCGGTGCTGGAGCTGCCGGGGGTGAGCACGAAGCGGCCCAGGCCGCGTCCGTCGCGCAGGTCGCACAGGCACTGCCCGGCCATTGCCAATGGCCGGGGCTGTGCCTGCGGCAGCGCGAACTCGCCGCGCTAGGCACTGGCCACGAGCGCGCGCAGCTGCGCCAACGTGCCGACGTAGGAGCCCAGCAGGCTGAGCGCGCGTGCCGGCAGCATGGGCAGCGCAAAGCGCGCCTCGCCGCCGAACAGGCCGACGACGACCATCCGCCCACCCTTGCGCAGCACCGACCAGGCCAGCTCGAAGGTATCGGGCGTGCCCACGAAGTCGATGGCGGCGGCAAAACCCTGCGGCTGCGCGCGGCGCAGCGCCTCCAGAGTGGCCGGCGCATCGGCGGCCGCTACCGTGTTCGCCGCGCCCAGTGCCGCGGCCGCCTGCAGCCGGCCCGCATCGCGGTCGACGACGCAGATCGGGGCCGGGCTGCGGGCAAGGGCCTGTCCGAGCGCGGCCAGCCCGACGCCCCCGGCCCCGATGAGCAGCAGCGGCTCGTCGGCGCGCAGCGCCCCGGCCTTGTCGAGCGCAGACCACGACGTGAGCCCCGAGCACGCAAGCGGCGCGGCCTGCTGCGGGCTCAGGCTCTCGAAGGGCACGAGGCAGCGTGCATCGGGCACCGTCACCTCGTCGGCAAAGCCCCCATCCTGGTCGATGCCTAGGTAGCGGGGATGGGGGCAGAAGGGGTCGTTGTCCTGCAGGCAGGCCGGGCAGCGCCCGCAACCGATCCAGGGGTAGACGACCGCGCGTCGGCCGAGCCAGGATGGGTCCACCCCCGGTCCGCAGGCCTGCACCTCACCGGCGATCTCGTGGCCGAGCACGCGTGGCAGCTTCACGCGGCCGCCGAGCTCCAGCGTACGTCCGCCGCCGAGGTCGTAGCGTCCCTCCCAGGTGTGCACGTCGGTGTGGCACACGCCGCAGGCCAGCACGCGCAGCCGCAGTTCCCCAGGCTGGCACGCGCGCGGCGTGTCGGCCTGGGCCTGCAGCGGGCCGCCGAATTGCCGGTAGACCCAGCGTGTCATCGGGTGGCCGCCTCCTCCCGGGCCTGCGGCAGGACGATGACGGTGCCGCACTTGTCGCCGCGCTCCACCGCCTCGTGCGCGAGCGCCGACTGCGCCAGCGGGAAGCGCGCCGCCACCCGGTGCTGCGCCGGCGCCTCGAGCAGCCACTGGCCGATGCCCGCCTGCGCGGCGCGCCGTAGCGCGGCCGGCAGGGTGGCCAGGTACAGCGCGTGCAGCCGCAGGTTGCGGCGCAGCAGTTCGTAGAAGGGCAGACGCGGGTGTTCCTCCCCAAGCGAGGCGTAGGCCACGAAGGTGGCGTTGTCCGCCGCCACGGCGAGCGTGGTGGCGAGGTTGCGCCCGAAGTCGACGTCGATGATGCGGGTGACCGGAGCGCCAGCGGCCGCCTCGAGCAGCTGGCGGGCACAGTCGGTCGCGCGGTAATCGACCACCGCCTCGGCCCCGGCCTGCCGCGCCTGGCGCATCTTGTCCGGCGTCGAGGCGGTGCTCAGCACGCGCGCACCACCGTGCACGGCGAGCTGGATCGCGTAGTGCGCCACGGCACCGACGCCGCCCGTGACAAGGACCGTCTGACCCGTCAAGGGGCCGTCCTCGAACAGGGCGCACCACGCTGTCATGCAGGGAATTCCCAGGCATGCGCCGTGCTCGAACGAAACCTGCGGCGGCAGTTCGGCCAGCAGCGACAGCTCCAGGCACACGTGCTCCGCGGCCGTGCCCATGGCACGCCCGCGTTGTGCGTTGTAGAGCCATACCCTGCGCCCCACCCATCCGATGTCGGCCTCCCGGCCCACGGCCTCGACCACGCCCGCACCGTCACTGTGCGGCACGATCAGCTCGTCAGCCATCGGGTGGCCCCGCCCGGCGCGGCGGTTGCAGTCGGCCGGGTTGACGCCCGAGGCCATCAGCCGAACCCGCGCCTCGCCGGGGGCAGGCTGCGGCAGCGGCAGCTCCAG
>JBJTVI010000010.1:0-3099 GCA_046081145.1 Rubrivivax sp. | reverse complement strand
GGTCGTCGCGGCCACACCGCTGCTCACGCCAAAGATGTGCTCGAAGAGCTCGTCCTCGACCGTCTTGTCCTCGATGTCGTCACCGGTGCGGACCTCGATCGGGGCCCCAAGGTCGCGGGCCCGGGTCGTGTGTGCGGCGCTGACGTCGTCGTAGAAGATTCGGTCGTCTTGAAATCGCGACGCGCCGGCTTCAGGGGACAGCGCGGCGGGCGGCTCGGCGGGCGGCTCGGCGGGTGGGGCGAGTTCGTGCACGAAGGGGAAGTTGCTGACGTTCACCGCGCGGCGCGCCACCTTCGAGAAGCGCTGCGTGATGTGAGGCGTGGCCCCGACCACCGCACTGAGGTGGCGCACCTGGCGGTTCTCGTAGGCCTCGAAGGCCAGGCTGAGCGGCCGCCTGAGCATCGAGGGAATCCACTGCTTGGTGAGCAGCTGGCGTGGCACGTCCTCGTGCGCGTCGTACACCACCTTCAGGCCTTCGCGTGCGAGCCGCACACCCACGGGCAGCAGCTCGGGGTCGTGGAAATGCACGAGGGCCGGTTCGAGCGCACGCACAGAGTGCAGAGCGCGCGCGGGCTGCTGCCGCATGCGCGCGAGCCGGCCAGCCGGGCGCGGGCCGATGTCGACGATGCGCACGCCCTCCACCAAGGCATCGCCGAGCCCGTCGCCCACCACCTGCACCACGTCGTACCCGGCACGCGCGAGCGAGACGCACTCCTTGCGGAAGATGCGGATGTCGCGGCGCGGATGCACCGTGGTGAGGTGCACGATGCGCGGGCGCGTGGGTGTGCCGCCGAGCGGGGGCGCGGGCATGCTCGAGTGCGAGTTGGCGGACGCGCTCGCGTGCAGACCGTCGGGCAGGGTCACGAGCCGGTCCCCCCTCGCAGGCGGGGCGGGAACCGAACCTGGTCGTGCAGTGCGAGGAATTGCTGCACGTTGGCGCGCAGCGTGGCGCGCTCGGCGATCAGCTTGGCGTTGGCAGGGGCACCCTCGCGGGCCCAGGCCCCGGACTCGAACCACGTGATGGCGCGCCGCAGCGCCTCGCCGAGCCCGGCCACCGGATCGGCCACGAGCAGCCCGTTGTCACCCTCTCGCACCCACTCACGGTTGGCGGGCAGATCGCTCAGCACGGGCAGGCAGCCCGCGCCCATGGCCTCGAGCAGGCTCACCGAAGTGCCATCGCTTTCGGGCACGCTCACGAAGATGGCGCTGCGCCGGTAGGCGCGGGCAAGGGTGGGGGCGTCGAGCATGCCGGTGAAGGCCACGCGCGTGGCGTCCAGGCCGAGTGAGGCTGCCAGTTGCTTCAGGGCTTGAGTCTGCTCACCTGCAGCCGCCACTTCCAGTACCCAGCCCGGGCAGGCGGGCGCCACTTGGGCGAAGGCGCGGACGATCGCGTCGATGCGGTAGAGGGGCTTGTGCAGCCGGCACGACAGCAGGCGCCTTTCGCGCCCGATGGCCGCGAGTTCGGTGGCTTGCGCCGGTGGCGGCTCGTCGATGCCCAGCGGGATCCACGCGGCCACACGAGCGCCCGCGGGCGACCGCTGATGGGCAGCAGCGCTTGCACCCTGCCCTGCCACGTGCTGCGCCGCCTCGAGCACCGTGCGGGCGTCGGCCGTCCAGGCGGCGGCGGCCCGCAAGGCATGGCGCACCATCGCGCGATGCAGGAGCCCGCGCTGCGGCAGCAGCAGCACATCCGAGCCCCACAGCGTGAGCACCATTGGCACGCCCGTGCCGCGCAGGGCGCGCGCCGTGTGCCAGGCCACGCTGTTGGCCTGGTGCACGTGCACCACGCCCGGCCGCCAGCGCAGGATGAGTTCGCGGATGCGCCGCGGCGTGCGCAGGAAGCTGCGCACCGAGAAGTCCACCGCCTCCTGAGCCTGGAGCCGCTCGTGCGGCACCAGCGGCTCGCGCGTGCTGGTGATGAGCACCACGCGCTGCCCGGCCTCGCACAAGCCCGCCACGA
Organism: Rubrivivax sp.; assembly: GCA_046081145.1. GTDB lineage: Bacteria > Pseudomonadota > Gammaproteobacteria > Burkholderiales > Burkholderiaceae_C > Rubrivivax. The sequence continues at coordinate 1,139 of JBJTVI010000010.1, read as the reverse complement.
AGCGCCGCACATGGATCGAAGCGGTGCCCACCACGAGCACCGGCTGCGTGACCGCGGGCATGGCAGCAGACCTTGCGCGCAACCGGCCCGGATCGGGCCTCAGGCCGCAGCCGGCCGGCGCACGGCCTGGATGGCCACGTCGAAGTAGACCTGCACCGAGAGCTGCGCGCCGTAGGCACGGGTGGCGCGCGCCGTCTCGTGGCGCGCCACCAGGGCCTGGGTGAGCGCGCGCGCGGGCAGCCACTTGCCATGCCGGATGTACAGGCCCGCGTAGCGCGAGAGTGAGCCCAGGCGCACCCCGCGCGTGCTCACCACCTCGAAGTGGGGCGCGAGCGCGTCGAGGTAATCCTGTTCGGAGGTCGGGGCCGACACCGAGCCCAAGTGGCGGCCGCTGGTGCTGGCCTGCTCGATCATGAGCAGCTCGCCGCCCGGCTCGAGCACGCGGGCCAGATCGGCCACGGCCGCGCGCAGGTGCGAGCCTTCGCTCGTCTGCAGGCACTGCAGCACGCCCACCGAGAGCACGGCGTCGAAGCTCGCGTCGGCCAGCGGCAGGGGCAGCTCAGGCGCATGCAGGAACTGCGGGACTGGGGGGCTCATGGGCTGGCCGCCCGGCTGGCTAGCTGGCTGGCCGGCGGGCGTGCGCGCGTGCACATCCGCATGGCTCTGCACGGCGGCCTCGATCATCGCGGCCGAGGCATCCACACCGGTGTAGGCCACACCCTTTTCCATCACCCGCCGGGCAAAGCGCCCGATGCCGCAACCGTAGTCGATCAGCCGCTGGCGGCCGGCAAGCCAAGGCTCGATCGCATTCCACTGGATGCGGTCGATGAGGCCGTTCTTCAGGCCGTCGCGATCCCCGGGATCGATGACGGATTGCCAGCCCGTTCCCTGGCGGGCGCGCGCGTCCCAGTCGACTTCAGGCATGGCACGGGGCTTCGTTCACGCGCGGGATTATCCGCCCGCTACCGAGGCAGCGGGGCGCCGACCTCGCAACGCCTGCCACGCTCGCCACAGCCGTGACTCATGCACGAGCGAGGTGTAGGGCATCGGCCGTGCGCCGAACTCCTCCTTGAAGCGCTGCACATTCGGCAGGCCCTCGCTGGCCCCGAGGTTGAAGTGGCGCACGCCCTGCCCGTGCA
>JBJTVI010000009.1:0-2441 GCA_046081145.1 Rubrivivax sp. | reverse complement strand
CAGCAGCTCGTCGACCATGCGCGGGGCCAGGCCGAGCGACGGCTCGTCGAGCATCAGCAGGCGCGGCGCGCTCATCCCACCGCCTACTGGAGCCGCCCATGCGCATCCACCACCTCATCGATGGCAAGCCGGTCGAAGGCGCCTCGTACTTCGAGACCGTCAACCCGTCGAACCAGGAGGTTCTGGCCGAGGTGACCGCGGGCGGGCAGGCCGAGGTGGATGCCGCGGTGGCGGCGGCCCAGGCGGCCTTTCCGGCGTGGGCGGCTCGGCCGGCCACCGAGCGCGCGGCGCTGATGCGCAAGCTCGGCGACCTGATCACGCGCCACGTGCCCGAGATCGCCGAGACCGAGACGCGCGACACCGGCCAGGTGATCGCCCAGACGGGCAAGCAGCTGGTGCCGCGCTCGGCCGACAACTTCTACTATTTCGCCGAGATGTGCACGCGGGTGGATGGCCACACCTACCCCACGCCCACGCACCTGAACTACACGCTCTTTCACCCGGTGGGGGTGTGTGCGCTGATCTCGCCGTGGAACGTGCCCTTCATGACGAGCACCTGGAAGGTGGCGCCGTGCCTGGCCTTCGGCAACACGGCGGTGCTGAAGATGAGCGAGCTCTCGCCCTTGACGGCGGCGCGCCTGGGCGAACTGGCGTTGGAGGCGGGCATCCCCGCCGGCGTGCTCAACGTGGTGCACGGTTACGGCACGCAGGTGGGTGAGCCGCTCGTGCGCCACCCGGGTGTGCGCGCCATCTCCTTCACGGGCTCGACGGCCACGGGCAACCGCATCGTGCAGGCCGCGGGCCTGAAGAAGTTCAGCATGGAGCTCGGTGGCAAGAGCCCCTTCGTCATCTTCGACGACGCCGACCTCACCCGCGCGCTGGACGCCGCGGTGTTCATGATCTTCTCCAACAACGGCGAGCGCTGCACGGCGGGCAGCCGCATCCTGGTGCAGCGCTCGATCTACGCCGCCTTCGTCGACAAGTTCGTGGCGCGTGCGCGCAAGATCAGCGTGGGCGACCCGCTGGACCCGAACACGATCGTCGGCCCGATGATCAGCCCCGCGCACCTGGAAAAGGTGCGCCGCTACATCGAGCTCGGCCCGAAGGAGGGCGCCTCGTTGCTGTGCGGGGGCTTGGACGCGCCCGCGCTCGCCCCCCACCTGCAAAAGGGCAACTTCGTGCAGCCCACCGTCTTTGCCGACGTGGACAACCGCATGAAGATCGCGCAAGACGAGATCTTCGGGCCCGTGGCCTGCCTCATTGCCTTCGACGACGAGGCCGATGCCATCCGCCTGGCCAACGACATCGCCTACGGCCTGAGCAGCTACGTCTGGACGGAGAGCATCGGCCGCGCGCACCGGGTGGCCGCGGCCATCGAGGCGGGCATGTGCTTCGTCAACAGCCAGAACGTGCGCGACCTGCGCCAGCCCTTTGGCGGCACCAAGGCCAGCGGCACGGGCCGTGAAGGGGGCACCTGGAGCTACGAGGTGTTCCTGGAACCGAAGAACGTGGCGGTGTCGATGGGCAGCCACCACATTCCGCACTGGGGTGTGTGAGGGAGCGCTGGCCCGCCCGCGTCGTCACCCCCGAAGTTCGTCCCGCTGCCCCACCCGCCAGGAGACCGCCATGGGCCAGCTCGCCCTCGCCGCCAAGATCACGCACGTACCGTCGATGTACCTGAGCGAGCTCGACGGCCCGCGCAAGGGCACGCGCCAGGACGCGATCGACGGCCACGTGGAGATCGGCCGGCGCTGCCGCGAGGCGGGCGTGGACACCATCGTGGTGTTCGACACGCACTGGCTCGTCAACGCCAACTACCACGTGAACTGCGGCCCGCACTTCGAGGGCCTGTACACCAGCAACGAGCTGCCGCACTTCATCTCGAACATGCCCTACGCCTTTCCGGGCAACCCGGCACTCGGCGCGCTGCTGGCGCAGGTGGCGGGCGAGATGGGGGTGGAGACGCTCGCGCACGCGCGCACCACGCTCGCGCCCGAATACGGCACGCTGGTGCCGATGCGCTACATGAACGCCGACCAGCACTTCAAGGTGGTGTCGGTCTCGGCGCTGTGCCAGGCGCACTACCTGCACGACAGCGCGCGGCTGGGCTGGGCCATCCGTCGCGCCATCGAGGAGCGCTACGACGGCACCGTGGCGATCTTCGCCAGCGGCTCCCTGAGCCACCGCTTCGCGCAGAACGGCCTGGCCCCGGAATACGCCTTCAAGGTCTGGAGCCCTTTCCTCGAGGCGCTGGACCATCAGGTGGTGCAGATGTGGCAGCGCGGCGAATGGGCCACCTTCTGCGGCATGCTGCCCGAGTACGCCGCCAAGGGGCACGGCGAGGGCTTCATGCATGACACGGCGATGCTGCTCGGGGCGCTGGGCTGGAGCGGCTACGACGCGCCGGCCGAGGTGGTCACACCCTACTTCGGCGCCTCGGG
>JBJTVI010000008.1:0-2293 GCA_046081145.1 Rubrivivax sp. | reverse complement strand
AGTTGCCGCGCGGCCACATCCACGAGGCCCCCTGGCGGCCACGGCACCACGAGCCGGACCGCGCGGCTCGGGTAGGCCTGCGCGTGCGCGGGCAAGCCCGCCAGCGCCGCGGCGCCGCCAGCGGCCAGGCCTGCCACGCCGGCCAGGTGGCGCAGTACGCGCCGCCGGTGGGTGGGCAAAGGGCTCCCCGAGGAACGCGGGCTCTTCATGGTGTCTCCTGGTGGGCGGTGAGGCAGGGGTGAGGCAGGGGTGAGGGCGGGATGGGGCAAGGGGCACTGCCTCAGTGCCGCACGATCAGGCTGCGCAGCCCGGCCAGGTCCGGCTCGTCGCCCAGGCCCGGCCGCTCACTCAGGTGCACCCGGCCTTGGACGACATGGGCTAAGGGGCCGCAGGTGGCGCTGCGCAGGGGGTTGGGGTTGGCGTCGACTTCCAGCATGCCGTCGCCCCCGGCGGCAGCCAGCAGGTGCGCCGAGGCCAGCAGCCCCACGCCGGCGCCGAGGTAGTGCGGGCAGTAGCGCAGCCCGCGCGCGAGCACCTGGCGCGCCACCGGCAGGCAGGCGCTGAACCCGCCCCACTTGGCCAGGTCGGGCTGCACCACGGCCAGGCAGCGGGCATCGAGCGCCTGCTCGAAGGCCTCGAAGCCGGCCAGGTTCTCGCCTGCGGCCAGCGGCATGGGCGCGCGCGCGGCCAGTTCGCGCCACTCGCTCCAGGCCCGAGTGGCGCGCAGCGGCTCCTCCAGCCAGCGCAAGCCGAAGGGCTCGAAGGCCGCCGCGTGTTCGAGGGCCGCCTGCAGGCTCCAGGCCTGGTTCGCATCGACCATGAGCGCGCACGCTCCCACGGCTTCACGCAGCGCCTGCAGGTTGGCCAGGTCACGCTGCGTGCCGAAACCCACCTTGAGCTTGAAGGCGCGAAATCCGTCGGCATGCCGCTCGGCGGCCAGGCGCTCGGGCTGCGTGGGGTTCAAGCCGCTGGCATACACCGGCACCTCGCCGCCCTGGCCGCCGAGCAGCCGCCACAGCGGCTGGCCCAGGCGGCGCGCGTGGAGATCCCACAGCGCGATGTCGAGCCCGGCGATGCACTGCGCGATGGGGCCGCTTTCGGCGCACTGGATGGCCAGCACCTCGGTGCGGGCCGTCAGGTCGTCGAAGGCGGCCTGCGGGTTGGCGTAGGCCTGGCCCTGGAGCAGCGGCGCGAAGACGGTGTCGAGCAGCTTCGCGCGATGCTCGGCGCCCACCGCAGGAAAGTTGCACCACACCTCGCCCCAGCCCTGCGCGCCCTCGCGGTCGGTCAGGCGCACGAAAAGCGCCGGCCGGTCGCGCATGATCCCGAAGGAGGTCTGCACCGGCGTCTGGATCGGGCAGCGCAGCACGAAGGCCTCGAGGCGGTCGATGGTCAGCATCAGGTCACCAGGTCCATCTCGAAGTGGATGTAGTCGCCCCGGTAGGTGATCTCCCCCAGGTACAGCACGGTGCCGTCGGGCGCGGTGAAGACGCGCCGCACCTCGGCCACCGGCGCGTTCAGCGGCAGCTCCAGCAACTGCGCCACGTCCACGTCGGCCGTCGAGATGGCAAGTGTTTGCCATGCACGCTCGATCTTCACCGTGGGCAAGTCCAGCAGCACCGGGATCACGGTCTCGCTGCGAAAACGCCGCGGTGCACGCCGGAACACCCGCTCGTCGAGGTAGATCGAGATCACGCAGTAGGCCACCTCCTGGCGCGAGTGCACCCGGCGCAGGTAGCGGTAGGAGGCCGCGGGGCGGCCGTCGCGCTCGCGCAAGGCGGGCATCGCGGCGGTGTCCTCGATCAGCGTGAGCTTGGGCTTGTCCTGGCGGTAGACGTCGGCCAGGTCACGCAGGTTGGTGGCCAGCCGCAGCGAGCCCGTGGCCACGGCGGGGGCCGTGACGAAGGTGCCCCGCCCGCGCTGGGGCGACACGAGGCCCTCGCGCCTGAGGCGCTCGATAGCCTGGCGCACCGTGACGCGCGCCACGTCGAACTCCGCCATGAGCTCGTCCAGCGAGGGGAGCCTGCCGCCCTCCTTCCACACGCCGCGGGCGATGCGCTGGCGCAGCAGCTCGGCCAGCTGCGCGTAGCGCGGAACGGGGCTGTAGCTGAAGGTGTCGCGCACCGGGGTGGTCTTCCAGCTGGCTTAGGGCGGGGTTTGCGAAGGCGGATTCGGCTCGAAGAGCCGAGAGGGTTTGCCTGCTTGGTCTTAAAGTTCCATTTATAGTACCTTTTGCCCGTGAGCCTGAACAGATGGGATCTGCGCAGCCCCCCCTGAACCCCGCCAGCGGCCC
>JBJTVI010000007.1:0-7275 GCA_046081145.1 Rubrivivax sp. | reverse complement strand
CGAGCAGCGGCGCGAGCTCGCCCGCTCCAGCGTGTTCGTGCGCGGCTGCGCGGTCGAGGCCATCGGGCCCGCCGAGGCGCTGCCGTGCCAGGCCGATCGCGTCATTGACGCACGCGGCCACGTGGTGGTGCCGGGCCTCGTGAACACGCACCACCACATGTACCAGAGCCTGACGCGCGCGATCCCGGCCGCGCAGGACGCCGAGCTCTTCAGCTGGCTGCGCACGCTCTACCCGATCTGGGCCGGGCTCACGCCCGAGATGGTGCAGGTGTCCACCCAGGTGGCGATGGCCGAGCTGCTGCTGTCGGGCTGCACGACCAGCAGCGATCACCTCTACCTCTACCCCAACGGTGTGCGGCTGGACGACTCGATCGAGGCCGCAGCCGCCATCGGCATGCGCTTCCATGCCGCGCGCGGCAGCATGAGCGTGGGGGAGTCGGCCGGCGGGCTGCCGCCCGATGCGCTGGTGGAGGACGAAGCTCGCATCCTGGCCGACACGCAGCGCCTCATCGAGACCTACGACGACAAGGGCCGCTACGCCATGCTGCGCGTGGTGGCGGCGCCCTGCTCGCCCTTCAGCGTCAGCCGCGACCTGATGCGCGAATCGGCCACGCTCGCGCGGGCGCTGGGCACGCGCATGCACACGCACCTGGCCGAGAACGACCACGACGTGGCCTACAGCCGCGAACGCTTCGGCATGACGCCAGCGGAGTACGCCGAGTCGCTGGGCTGGGTGGGCGAGGACGTGTGGCACGCGCACTGCGTCAAGCTGGATGCGCCGGGCATCGGCACCTTTGCGCGCACCGGCACTGGGGTGGCGCATTGCCCGTGCAGCAACATGCGCCTGGCCTCGGGCATTGCGCCCGTGCGCCGCATGGTGGACGCCTGCGTGCCCGTGGGCCTGGGCGTGGACGGCAGCGCCAGCAACGACGGCGCACACATGCTCGGCGAGGCGCGCACGGCCATGCTGCTGGCGCGCGTGGGCCGCGCGCTGGAGCCGGGCGGCTGCGACCACGGCCCGCGCGAGATGACGGCGCGCGACGCGCTGGCACTGGCCACGCGCGGCGGGGCGCGCGTGCTCGGCCGCGCCGACATCGGCCACATCGCACCCGGCATGGCCGCCGACCTCGCGCTCTTCGACACGCGCGGCCTCGCACACGCCGGCGGCGCGGTGCACGATGCGCTGGCCTCGCTGCTGCTGTGCGCGCCGGCTCCGGCCGCGTACACGGTGGTCAACGGGCGCGTGGTGGTGGAGCGCGGGGAGCTCGTGACGCTCGAGCTCGGGTCGCTGGTGGAACGGCACAACCACCTCGCGCGCGAACTGGCTCAGCGCGTATCCTTGGCCGTATGAACACCCTCGCCACACACGTCACGATCCTCACAGGCGCCTCGCGCGGTTTGGGCCTGTCGCTGGCCACGCAGCTGCTGGCGCGTGGGCATCGGCTGCTCACGCTGCAGCGCCAGCCCAACCCGGCCCTGCAAGGAAGCGTCGAGCAGTGGTCGGTGGACCTCACGGACCCCGGCCCGGTGGCGCAGCGCCTGGCGCAGTGGGTGGCCGCGCTGCCGCGCGCATCTCTCGCCTCGCTCACGCTCATCAACAACGCCGCCCTGCTCGTCGCGCCCGGGCCGCTGCGCGACGCAGACGCGGCCGAGACCAGCCGCGCGCTGCGTGCGAGCCTAGAGGCGCCGCTGCTGCTCACGGCCGCCTTCCTGCACGCCAGTGCCGACCTCACTGCCCCGCGCAGGGTGCTCAACATCTCCTCGGGCCTGGGGCGCTTTGCGATGGCCGGCAGCGCTGTGTACTGCGCCGCCAAGGCGGGGATGGATCACCTCAGCCGCGCCCTGGCGCTGGAGGAGGCCGAAGCGCCGCACGGCGCGAAGGTGGTCTCGCTCGCCCCGGGCGTCATCGACACCGACATGCAGGTGCAGCTGCGCAGCGCCGACCCCGCGGCCTTTGCCGCGCAGACGCGCTTCCAGTCGATGAAGGACAGCGGTGGCCTGGACAGCGGCGAGGCCGCCGCCGCCAAGGTGCTGGCCTATCTCGAGCGGCCGGACTTCGGCGGCAACCCGATCGGCGACGTGCGCGACCCGCGCTGAGCCGAACTGGCGCGCGGCGGGCGACGCCGCGCTTGTGCCGCTGCGGGCTCGAGGCGCTGGTTCAGGCGCTGAGCCAGTCGGCGAGATCCGCCTTCAGCTGCCGCAGGTCCGCCTCGCGCGTGTACATCATGTGGCCGGCGTCGTAGTAGCGGTGCGTGAGGCGCGCGCGCACCTCGGCCGGGATGTCGAGTTGCGCCAGCGACCAGTCGGTGGCGCTGTAGGGCGTGCCCAGGTCGTAGCGGCCGCTGGCCACCAGCACCTTCAGGTGCGGGTTGCGCCGCATCGCGCGCGAGAGATCGGCCGTGGTGGTGGTGTAGTTGTTGCCCTTGTCCTCGCCGCGGTTCCAGTTCCAGCCGCGGTTGACCTCCACGTTCAGCGCCTCGTAGCGCGCCTGGATCGGGATGCCCAGCGTGCCCGCGAAGTAGGCCAGCGCCGCCATCTTGTAGGGGCCCGCGATCGCGTCGATGCCGGGGTCGAACTCCCACTCGCGGCTGCGCGTGGCGCCCATCGGGCCGGTCACGCGTGACTCGAGCCGGCCGACGATGCGGCCCTGCGCACGCATGGCCTCGAAGAAGAAGGCCTGGTCGCTGATGCGCAGGTCGTGGTGCTCGACGAGCTCGCGTGGCAGCCCGGTGAGCTCGGCGACGCGCCGCGCCACGCGGTTGCGGCGCGTGGGCGCCAGGCGCGAGCCCAGGTGCAGTGCAGACAGATACTCACCCTCGGCGAAGGCCTCGGCCTCGGCGCGTGCCACCTCAGAGGAGGCGCCCAGCGACCCCTTGAGCAGGCCGTGGTACTGCGCGGTGTTGGCGAATGCCGGCAGGAAGAGCGCGTAGGGCAGGTCGTTGCCGCGGTGGAAGACGATCGTCTGCAGGTCCATCGCGCACGAGACGAGGATGACGCCCGAAAGCGCCATGCCCGCGGCCTGCAGCTGGTCGGCAATGGCCGCACCGCGCGTCGTGCCGTAGCTCTCGCCGCACAGGTACACGGGCGAGCCCCAGCGCTGGTGGCGCGTGAGCCAGGCGCGCACCACTTCGCACATCGCAGCCACGTCGCCATCCACCGAGAGCAGCTTCTTGCGGGCCTCGTCGCCCGCGGCGAGTGACCAGCCCGTGTGCGGCGGATCGATGAAGACGAGGTCGAAGTGCTCGAACCACGACAGCGAGTTGTCCACCACCGCGTAGGGCGGCGCAGGGGCCGTGCCGTCGTCGCCGATCACCACGCGCTTGGGGCCGAGCGCGCCCAGGTGCAGCCACAGCGACGCCGAACCCGGCCCGCCGTTGAAGGCGAAGCACACCGGGCGCGACGCCACAGGCGCACCTTGCAGCAGGTAGGCCGTGGTGAAGACGGCGGCGTCTGGCGGAGCACCGGCCGATGCCAGGCCGGTGGCAGCCACCGGCACGAAGGAGGCGTGTACGGTATAGGCGTGCGAAGCCCCACCGATCGTGGCGGAGCCTTCGCTCCTGGCGGGCTCGAGGGCCAGCAGGCGCTCGACGGCCTCGCGCTGGCGCTTGGCGGCGTCCTCCGCGCCAGAGGCAGCGGCGGGCGCAGGGGCAGCGTTGTCGCTCATGTCGGGAATTCCTTCAAAGGGATCAGGCCAGAAGCTCGGCCAGGCGGCGCACATCCACGTTGCCGCCCGAGAGGATCACGCCCACACGCGCACCGCGCAGGTCGGGCAGGCCGATTGCGCGCTCGAAGAGCGCAGCCGCGGCCAGGCAGCCGGTGGGCTCGACGACGATCTTCATGCGCTCGGCAAAGAAGCGCATCGCCTCGACGAGCTGCGCGTCGCTCACCGTGACGATGCCCGAGACGAGGGCCTGGATCACGGGGAAGGTGAGCGTGCCGCTGTGCTGCGTCTGCGCACCGTCGGCAATCGTCTGAGGCGTGTCGATGTGGACGATGCGCCCCTCGGCCAGGCTGCGCAGCGTGTCGTTGCCGGCCTCGGGCTCCACGCCCCACACCTGCACGCCGGGCACGAGGTGGTGCGCGGCCACGGCGCAGCCGGCGATCAGGCCGCCCCCTCCCACGCACACCAGCAGCGCGTCCAGGCCTCCCCCGTCGAGCTCGCGCACCTGCTCGACGAGCTCGAGCGCCGCCGTGCCCTGCCCGGCCATCACGTGCACGTGGTCGTAGGGCGGAACGAGCGTCATGCCGCGCTCCTGCGCCAGCCGCCGGCCAATGGCCTCGCGGTCTTCGGTGTAGCGGTCGTAGAGCACCACCTCGCTGGCGGGCTGCCCTTCCTGGTAGCCGCGGGTGGCGGCGAGCTTGGTGGCCGGCGCGTCCTTCGGCATCACGATCACGCTGGGCATGCCCAAGAGGCGTGCCGAGAGCGCAATGGCCTGGGCGTGGTTGCCCGAGGAGTAGGCGATCACGCCACGCGCGCGCTGCTCGGGGCTGAAGTGCGCCAGCGCGTTGAAGGCGCCGCGGAACTTGAAGGCACCCATGCGCTGCAGGTTCTCCGCCTTGAAGAACACGCGCGCGCCGGTGCGCGCATCGGCCGTGCGCGAGGTGAGCACCGGTGTGCGGTGGGCGTGGCCGGCCAGGTTCCGCGCAGCACGCGCCACGTCGTCGAAGGTGATGGCCAGTGACATGGTCAGGCGCGCCCGTAGCGTTCACGCGCCAGGGCCGCACCGGCCGCCAGGGCTCGCAGCTTGCCCTCGGCCGCCTCGCGGCTCATCGGCGCCAGGCCGCAGTTGGTGCAGGCGATCAGCCGCTCGCGCGGCACGTGCTGCAGCGCCCGGCCGATCGTGTCGGCCACCTCCTCGGGGGTCTCCACGGCTTCGCTGGCCACGTCGATCACGCCCACCATCACGTCCTTGCCGGCCAGCAGCGCCATCAGGTCGGGCGGCACATGCGAGTGGATGCACTCCAGGCTCACCTGGTGGATCGAGCTCGCAGCCAGCGCCGGAAACACTTTCTCGTACTGGCGCCACTCCTGGCCGAGCGTGGCCTTCCAGTCGATGTTGGCCTGGATGCCGTAGCCATAGCAGATGTGCACGGCGGTGGTGTAGCGCAGGCCCTGCGCGGCGCGCTCCAGGGCCTTCACGCCCCAGTCGGCGGCCTCGTCGAGGTAGACGTTGAAGGCCGGCTCGTCGAACTGCACGATGTCCACGCCCTCGGCCTCCAGCGCCAGGGCCTCCTGGTTGAGGAGTTCGGCAAAGGCGAAGGCCATCTTCACGCGGTCGCCGTAGGAGCGGTCGGCCACGGTGTCGACGATCGTCATGGGCCCGGGCAGCGTGAACTTGATCTGGCGCGCGGTGTGGGCGCGCAGCAGCTGCGCCTCGGTGGCGTGCACGCGGCCCTTCAGGCGCAGCGGCGCCACCACCTGGGGCACCATGGCCTTGTAGCGGTCGTTGCGGATGCCCATCTCGACCTTGTTGGCGAAGTCGATGCCCTCGACCTTCTCGAGAAAGCCGTGCACGAAGTGCTGGCGCGACTGCTCGCCGTCGCCGATCACGTCCAGCCCGGCGTCCTCCTGCATCTTGATCCACAGCAGCGTGGCGTCGCGCTTGGCCTGGGCGAGCGCCTCACCCTCGCCGTGCCACTGCGGCCAGAGCTTGCGGGTTTCGGCGAGCCACCCGGGCTTGGGCAGGCTGCCGGCGATGGCGGTCTTGAACATGATTCGGGGGGCCGGGGGCCGGTTCGCAGGGAACCCGGGAGGTTAGCGCAAGCCGGGCCCTCGCGTGCCAGGGGGCGGGCCGGTGGGCCGGCCGGTGCCGGCCAGCGGCGCGTGCTTCAGCCCGGGTCGATGAAGGCGCGCCGGGGCGGCAGCGGCCGGCCCTCGAGCACACGCAGGTGGCGCAGCAGCCACGCGCGCGTTTCCGCGGGGTCGATCACGTCGTCGATCTCCAGGTGGCTCGCCAGGTTCAGCGCCTGCCCACGCGCCAGCGACTCGTCCACCAGGCGCTGGAAGAGCGCCTCGCGCGCCGGGCCCTGCACCGCCTCGAGCTCCTTGCGAAAGCCCAGCCGCACGGCGCCTTCGATGCCCATCGGGCCGAACTCGCCACCGGGCCACGCGCAGGTGGCCACCGGCGCATGGAAGTGCCCGGCCGCCAGTGCCATCGCCCCGAGCCCATAGCCGCGGCGCAGCATCACGCTGAGCGCCGGCACGCGCAATGCAGCGGCAGCCACGAACACGCGCGCGGCCTTGCGCACCATGCCGGTGGCCTCGCTCGCGGGGCCGACCATGAAGCCGGGCGTGTCCACGAAGGTGACGACCGGCCAGCCGTAGGCGTCGGCCAGCTGCAGCGTGCGCGCAAGCTTGTCGCAGGCCGGAGCGTCGAGCGCCCCGCCGAGGTGGCGAGGCTGGCTCGCCACGAGCATCACCGGCCGGCCCTCCAGGCGCGCCACGGCGGTGACGAGGCCGGTGCCGAAATCCGGACGCAGCTCGAGCAGCGTGCCGGCGTCGGCCACGGTGCGCAGGATCGGATGCGGGTCGATGAGGGCGCGGCGGCTGGCGGGCACGGCCTGGCGCAACTGCTCCTGTTGCCCCCCAGGCGGTCCGGCGGGAGCCAAGCCTGCAGCCAGCGCGAGCCAATGGCGCGCCACCTGCACCGCCTGCGCCTCGTCGCGCACGCGCACGTCGATCACACCGGCGCGGGCCAGCACCTCCACCGGGCCGACGGCCTCGGCCTCCACGCGGCCCAGGCCACCGCCTTCGATCATCGCCGGGCCACCCAGCCCGATGCTGGCGCCCTCCACCGCGATGACCAGGTCGCAGCAGCCCAGGAGCGCCGCGTTGCCCGCAAAGCAGCGGCCCGCGGCGATGCCCACCAGCGGCACCTGGCCCGAGAGGGCCGCCAGGCGTGCAAAGGTCGTGCAGTCCAGGCCGGCCACGCCGTGCCAGTCCACATCGCCCGGCCGGCCGCCGCCACCCTCGGCAAAGAGCACGAACGGCAGGCGCTGGCGCTGCGCGAGCTCGAGCAGCCGGTCGGCCTTGGCGTGGTTCCACACGCCTTGCGTGCCGGCCAGCACCGTGTAGTCGTAGGCCATCACGGCGCAGGGCCGGCCCTGCACGGTGCCGGTGCCGGTGATGAGGCCGTCAGCCGGCGTCTCGCGCTCAAGCTCGGCCTCGGGCCGGCGCGTGCGCTGCGCGGCCACGGCGAAGGCGCCGTACTCGCTGAAGCTGCCGGGGTCGAGCAGGTCGGCCACGTTGTGGCGCGCGCTGCGCAGGCCGCTGGT
>JBJTVI010000006.1:0-2512 GCA_046081145.1 Rubrivivax sp. | reverse complement strand
CGAGATCGTCATGTTGTCGGTGTTCATCACCCCATGGATGAAGCCCACGTGCATCCAGCTCGCCACCAGCGCGGCCTGCCGCCGCGCCACCGACGCGAGGAAGGCGTGGAAGCGGTCGGGCTCGCCCGCGAGCGACGGGTCGTGGCGCGCGATCGCGTAGTCGGCGAGCTGGCGCACCCGCTCGGTCTCGCCGCGTGCGGCGAAGTACTGGAAGGTGCCCACGCGCAGGTGGCTGGCCGCCACCCGCGTGAGCACGGCCCCGGGCAGCCGGGTCTCGCGCAGCACCACCTCGCCCGTGGCCGCCACCGCCAGGGCCCGTGTGGTCGGGATGCCCAGCGCATGCATGGCCTCGCCCATCAGCACCTCGCGCAGCATCGGCCCGACGGCCGCCTTGCCATCGCCCCCGCGGGAGAAGGGGGTGCGGCCCGAACCCTTGAAGGCGAGGTCGCGCCGGCGACCCTGCCGGTCGAGGAGCTCGCCCATCAGCAGCGCCCGCCCGTCGCCCAGCTGGGGCGAGAATCCGCCGAACTGGTGCCCGGCGTAGGCCTGCGCGATCGGCTCGGCACCTGGCGGCAGCTCGCAGCCCGCAAACCATCGCGCACCGGCCTCCCCGCGCAGGGGCTCCAGGGGCAGGCGGAGTTCCTCGGCCAGTGCCTCGTTGAGAAAGAGCAGCCGCGGCTCGCGAACCGGCGCCGGTGGCCACGCCACGTAGCAGCCGGGCAACTCGCGCGCGTAGCTGTTGTCGAAGGCCGGGGCCAGCGCCTGGATCACTGGACGACCCTCCGTGCTGCGCACTCCGGGATTCGCGCCTGGAAGCGGCCCGGCGCGCTCATGACCCGCCGAGCCGCGGCGCCGCCACCGAGATCTCGGGATCGCTCGGCACGAAGATCCACAGCAGCAGGTAGGCCACCACCCCGCTGCCCCCCCACAGGGCCATCAGCACCGCCAGCAGCCGCCAGATCCAGGCCTGCACACCCGTGAGCCGCGCCAGGCCCCCGCACACGCCGCCGATCCAGCGGTCGTCGCGGCTGCGCCGCAACCGGTTCACGGCCGACACGAGCGGGACATCGGCCCCGGTTCCGCGCCCTTCCTCGAGCACACGGGCCTTGGCGCGCTCGAACTCCGCACCGGTCAGTGAACCGTTGCGGTGCAACTCGGCCAGTCGGGCAAGGTCGTCGGCGGTGGACATCGGATGCTCCTGTTGAAACATGTCGTCGATGCAGGAGATGGTAGGCACGCCGGCGCCGAACGCCATCCCCTTGCGACGAGAGGCCTCGGGCCGCGGATGGACAGCCTCCACGCGCGACGGGCCGCAGCGACGCCGGGCCGCCAGCCCGCCGGGCCTCAGGGAGGCTCAGCGCGCCGCCCAGGCCGCCGGGCGCTTGCCGATGAAGGCCTGAACGCCCTCCAGTGCCGAATCGTCCATCATGTTGCACGCCATCGTGTGCGCCGCATCCTCATAGGCGGCGCCGATGCCGGTCTCGAGCTGCCGGTAGAACAGCGACTTGCCCATGGCCAGCGCCACGCGCGGCTTGGCCACGATGGCATCCGTCAGGGACTGCACGGCCTCGTCGAGCTGCGCCGCCGGCACCACCCGGTTCACGAGCCCCAGCCGCTGCGCCTCCGCCGCATCGACGAAGCGCCCGGTGACGAGCATCTCGAAGGCGGCCTTGCGCGGCACGTTGCGGCTCAGCGCCACGCTGGGCGTCGAGCAGAAGAGCCCGAGGTTGACTCCGCTCACGGCAAAGCGCGCCTCCTCGGCGGCCACGGCCAGGTCGCACATCGCCACGAGCTGGCAACCGGCGGCCGTGGCAATGCCGTGCACGCGCGCGATCACCGGCACGGGCAGGCGCTGGATCGCCATCATCATGCGGCCGCACTGCTCGAACAGCCGCTCGTAGTACGCCTGCGCGGGGGCAGCGCGCATCTCCTTGAGGTCGTGGCCGGCGCAGAAGGCCTTGCCCGCCCCGCCCAGCACCACGACACGGGCCGCAGGGTCTGCCGCCACCGCGTCGAGCTCGGCCTGCAGCGCCGACAGCACGCCTTCGGAGAGGCTGTTGAAGGCACCTGCGCGGTTGATCGTCAGGCGCACGACGCCGCGCGCGTCCGTCTCGCGCAGCACCACGGGGGCGGATGTGGCTACAGGCGGATTTGCGCCGGCTGGCTGGACAGTCGCCGTCTCGCTCATGAGGGTCTCCTGCTCATCGGTTCATCGGGCGGGTCAGCCGGCACCAGGAGTCACTCGATGGCCTGGCTGCTGCGCGCCCGCTCGCGCAACTGGAACTTCTGGATCTTACCGGTGCTGGTCTTGGGGATCGGCTCGAAGCGGATGTCGCGTGGCACCTTGTAGCCCGCCAGCAGCGCCTTGCAGTGGGCCACGAGATCGGCGGCTTGCACCTGCGCACCGGGCTTGAGCTCGACGAAGGCCAGCGGCGTCTCGCCCCACTTCGGGTCGGGCTTGGCCACCACGGCGCAGGCCATCACGGCCGGGTGGCGGTAGAGCGCGTCCTCC
>JBJTVI010000005.1:0-2065 GCA_046081145.1 Rubrivivax sp. | reverse complement strand
AGTCAAGAAAGGTCCAACATGTACGCGGTCATAAAAACCGGTGGCAAGCAATACAAGGTTGCTGCCGGCGAAAAGATCAAGGTAGAACAGATTGCTGCGGACGTGGGCCAGGACATCGTGATCGAGCAGGTGCTCGCCGTCGGAAGCGGCGCGGACTTGCAGGTCGGGTCGCCCTGGGTCGCGGGTGCCAGCGTCCAGGCCACCGTGCTGGCGCACGGCCGGCACGACAAGGTGCGCATCTTCAAGATGCGCCGGCGCAAGCACTACCAGCGCCACGGCGGCCACCGCCAGAACTACACCGAGCTGGAGATCGGCGCTGTCAGCGCCTGAACGGGAGCACACGACATGGCACAGAAAAAGGGCGGCGGCTCGACCCGAAATGGCCGCGATTCCCAGCCGAAGATGCTCGGCGTGAAGGTCTTTGGCGGCCAGGCCGTCTCGGCCGGCTCCATCCTCGTGCGCCAGCGCGGCACGCGCTTCCACCCCGGCACCAACGTGGCCCTGGGGCGCGACCACACCCTCTACGCGCTCGTCGACGGACACGTCGAGTACGCGGTCAAGGGCGCGCTGAACCGGCAAGTGGTGTCGGTGACCCCGGCCTGAGCGCAGCCGGCTGCGGACCCCCGAAGCCCCGGTTCTCCCGGGGCTTCTTGCTTGGGGGGCTGCCGGCTTCGCCTGGTCGCGGTGCACCTCGCATGCGAACCCTGCCATGAAGTTCGTCGACGAGGCCGTCATCGACGTGGCCGCCGGCCACGGCGGGGCGGGCTGCGTGAGCTTTCGCCGCGAGAAGTTCATCCCCTTCGGTGGCCCCAACGGCGGTGACGGCGGGCGTGGCGGCAGCATCTGGGCGCAGGCCGACGTCAACCTCAACACCCTCATCGACTACCGCTACACGCGCCGCTTCGAGGCCCGCAACGGCGAGCCCGGGCGCGGCTCGGACCAGTTCGGCGCCGCCGGCGACGACATCGTGCTGCGCCTGCCCGTGGGCACGATCGGCAGCGATGCCGAAAGCGGCGAGGTGCTCTTCGAGCTGATGCGCTCGGGCGAGCGGGTGCGCGTGTGCAAGGGCGGCGACGGGGGCTTCGGCAACCTGCACTTCAAGTCGAGCACCAACCGCTCGCCGCGCCAGAAGACCCCGGGTTGGCCGGGCGAGGCGAGGCGGCTGCGGCTGGAGTTGCGCGTGCTGGCCGACGTGGGGTTGCTGGGCCAGCCCAATGCGGGCAAATCCACCCTGATCGCGGCGATCTCCAACGCGCGGCCGAAGATCGCCGACTACCCCTTCACCACCTTGCACCCGAACCTGGGCGTGGTGCGCGTGGGCCCGGAGCGCAGCTTCGTGGTGGCCGACGTGCCTGGCCTCATCGAGGGTGCCTCCGAGGGTGCGGGCCTGGGCCACCAGTTCCTGCGCCACCTGCAACGCACCCAGCTGCTGTGGCACGTGGTGGACCTGGCCCCCTTCGAGGAAGGCGCCGATCCGGTGGCGCAGGCGCGCGCGATCCAGCGCGAGCTCAAGGCCTACGACCCGGGCCTGCACGCCAAGCCGCGCTGGATCGTGCTGAACAAGCTCGACATGATCCCGGCCGAGGAGCGCGAGGCCCGGGTGCGCGACTTCGTGCGCAGGCTGCGCTGGAAGGGGCCGGTGTACGCGATCTCCGCGCTCGCCCGCGAGGGCCTGGAGCCGCTGCTGCAGGCCACCCAGACGCACGTGCAGGCCCATCGCGCGGCCGAGCAGGAGGAGCCCGACGAGCGCTTTGCCGACGAGGCGGCCCCCGCGGCCACCCCGCGGGAGGGTGGCCATGCCTGAGGTGCTGCGCGAGGCCCGGCGTATCGTCGTCAAGGTGGGCTCGAGCCTCGTGACCAACGAGGGCCGGGGCGTGGACGCCGAGGCCATCGGCAACTGGTCGCGCCAGCTCGCGGCGCTCGCGCGCGAGGGGCGCGAGGTGATCATGGTGTCCAGCGGCGCGATCGCCGAGGGCATGAAGCGTCTGTGCTGGCACACGCGCCCGCGCGAGCTGCACGAGCTGCAGGCCGCAGCCGCCGTCGGGCAGATGGGCCTGGCGCAGAT
>JBJTVI010000004.1:0-17728 GCA_046081145.1 Rubrivivax sp. | reverse complement strand
GCCGATGTTGCCGCAAGGCGTGCGGCGGAGGCCGCCGCCGCCAAGAAGTGACGGCCCTGCTCTCCTTGCGCCAGCTGCGCAAGGAGTACCGGCCAGGCGTGCCGGTGCTGCACCCGCTGGACCTGGACTTCGGCGCAGGCGAGGGCGCCGGCCTCACGGCCGTCATCGGCCCTTCGGGCACGGGCAAGTCGACCCTGCTGCGCTGCATCAACCGGCTCGTGGACCCCACGGGCGGGCAGATCCTCTTCGAAGGGGAGGATCTGGCGCAGCTGCGCGGGCCCGCCCTGCGGCGCATGCGCTGCCGCATCGGCATGGTCTTCCAGGAATACAACCTGGTGGAGCGGCTCACGGTGATCGAGAACGTGCTGTGCGGCCGCCTGGGCGTGCTGCCGGCCTGGCGCCCGCTGCTGCGCCGCTTCGCGGCCGAGGACATCGAGCGCGCGTACGACTTGCTCGAGGCCGTGGGCCTGGGCGAGGAGTTCGCCAACCGCCGCTGCGACGCGCTCTCGGGCGGGCAGCGCCAGCGCGTGGGGATCGCACGCGCACTCATGCAGCGCCCGCGCCTGATCCTGGCCGACGAGCCCACCTCCTCGCTCGACCCGAAGACGGCGGTGGAGATCATGGAGCTGCTGCACGGGGTGTCCTCGCGCGAGCGTGTGCCCGTGATCGTCAACATCCACAACGTGGAGCTGGCGCGGCGCTTTGCGGCGCGCATCGTCGGGTTGTCGCAAGGCCGTGTCGTCTTCGACGGGCCGCCGCAGGCGCTGGCTGATTCGCTGCTCGACACCATCTACGGCGGCGAGGGCTGGCAGGGGTGAGCGCGCAGGCGGCGTCGCGGCGCCGGCCCTTTCCGGTGAACGGCCCTGCGCGGCTGGCGGCGCTTGCGCTGCTGGCCTACGTCGTCTTCGCGCTTTCCACCCTCAACGTGTCGTGGGAGCGGGTGCAGCAAGGCGGCCCGATGGCCCTGCGGCTGCTCTCGCGCATGTGGCCGCCCAACCTCGCGCCCGACAAGCTCGAGCTCATCACCGCGGGCATGCTCGAGAGCATCCAGATCGCGGTGATCGCGAGCTTCGTGGGGGTGGCCCTTTCGGTGCCGCTCGGGCTGATGGCGGCGCGCAACCTCTCGCCTCGGGCGCTGGCCAGTGCCGCGCGCGTGCTGATTGCGCTGTGCCGCACCTTCCACCCGGTGATCGTGGCGATCCTCTTCGTCAAGGCCGTGGGCTTCGGGGCGCTGGCCGGCGTGCTGGCGCTCATCGTCTCGAGCATGGGCTTCGTGGGCAAGCTCTTTGCCGAGGTGCTGGAAGAACTCGACCCGCGCCAGGTGGAGGCCGTGCGTGCCACCGGGGCGGGCCTGGCCAATGTGCTGGTGATGGGGGTGATGCCGCAGGTGTATGCGCGCTTCATCGGGCTGGCGGCCTACCAGTTCGATTCGAACCTGCGCAACTCGACCATGGTGGGCATCGTCGGGGGCGGGGGCATCGGCGCGGCGCTCTTCACCGCCTACCAGCGCTTCGACTACGACGTGGTGCTGACGATCCTGATGCTCACGATCGCGCTCATCATGCTGGCCGAGGTGCTCTCGCTGGGCCTGAAGAAGGTGTTCCGGTGAGGCGCTGGAGCCGCTTCACGCCGGCCGAGCGTGCGGCGCGCACGGCCTTCTACGCGCTGGCCCTGGCCGCGCTCGTGTGGTCGCTCAAGCGCATCGAGATCATCCCGGAGTTTCTCTACGACGCGCCCGAGCAGACAGCCGACCTCTTCCGGCGCATGTGGCCCTTCGACTGGAAGTACTACCCCAAGGCCATCCACGACGCACTCATCGAGACCTTCCACATCGCCACGCTCGGCACGCTGCTGGCACTGGCGATCGCGGTGCCGCTGGCCTTCGTGGCGGCGCGCAACTTCACGCCCTACGCCACCCTCAACTGGCTCGCGCACTTCGTCTTCGTCTCCTCGCGCTCGGTGAACTCGCTCATCTGGGCGCTGCTCTTCGTGGCCATCTTCGGGCCCGGGGCGCTGGCCGGGGTGCTGGCCATTGCCTGCCGCTCGGTGGGCTTCGTGGGCAAGCTCTTTGCCGAGGCGCTGGAGGAGGCCAAGGCCGGCCCCATCGAGGCACTCGTGGCCTGCGGCGCGCCGCGCAGCCTCATCGTGGCCAAGGGCTACTGGCCGCAGGTGGAGCCCGCCTTCTGGAGCCTGGCGCTGCTGCGCTGGGACATCAACATCCGCGAGTCGGCCGTGCTCGGCCTGGTGGGCGCAGGGGGCATCGGCGTGGCCCTGGACGCCGCGATGAACAACCTCTACTGGGACCAGGTGGGCCTGTGCCTGGCGGTGATCTTCGTGGTGGTGCTGCTCACCGAGGTGGTGACGCACACCCTGCGCAGCCGGGTGCTCGAGGGGGCCTGAGCGTTCGGGTCGCCTCAGTACGTGACGGTGAGCGTGCGCACCGCGCTGGCCGTGCACGAGGTGCTGCTGCAAACGCCCGCTTGCCCGGCGGCGATCGTGCCGGTGAGGGTGGCCGACTGGGCCACACCGGTGCCCACCCGGCTCGTCGCGCTCAGGCCCAGCGTGTAGGCCAGGCCCGCCAGCGTGCCGCTGGTGGCGTCCAGCGACAGCGTGTAGGCCACGTTGCTCATGCAGGTGACGGCAAAGGAGGTGCTGGCCGTGGAGGCGCTGGTCTGGAAGGACGTGTAGGTGAAGGCGAGGTTGCCGGGGGGGGAGCTCAGCACGCAGTTTTCGGGAACGGTGACCTGCACAGGAAAGGTCGAGGTGGCGGCCACGGGCTGGTTGCTCGTGGTCTCGTCCGCCTGGGTGGCGCTCTGGTAGAGCCGGAGGGTCTGCGCGGCCTGGTAGGTGCCTTTCAGCACGGGCCGGGTCTGCTGGGAAGCCGGCGGCACAGTGAAGGTGAAGCTCAGGGTCTGGCTGGCCGTGGCGCCGCTGCCGAAGCTCAGCGTGGCCGTGATCCGGCCTCCGTTCGAGCCCGACTTGTCGGTCCACACGAGGGTCTCTGCCGAGTCGCGGTAGAGCCAGTAGTCCAGCGTGTCCTGGCTCGCCCCGCCTACGAGCCTGGCGCGGCCCATGTCCTGGTTGGTGGTGTTGGGTGAGGTCACGCCCAGGGCCACGTAGAAGGTGGCGGGGTCGTTGACGAGGTCCGAGCGCGTGCAGTTCACGGTGACGGATCCGGTGATACGCGTCGGGGTGGCCAGGCCGGTGTCGAAGAAGGCCACGCTGACGCCGGAGGAGCTGGCCGAGCAGGCCACGGCGGCGTGGGCGGGGCCGATGCCTGCCAGGCCCGTCCAAGCCAGGAGCAGGCCAACGACAGCTCGCGCGCAGCGCGCGGCCCGTGTTGCGGCCGCGCCGCCTCGCGCCCTGGCGGGGCTCATCGTTGCACGCCCGGGCAGGAAAGTGGCCCGATGCGCAGCACCTCGCCGGCCGAGGTGACCGCCGCAGGCGCCGCAGCATCCGGCAGGCGCAATGCCATCGTGCAAGCCTGCCCCTGCCAATGCAGTTGCAGCCGGCTGACCCCCTCGGGCAGGCCCGTGAGGTAGGCCTCGCCGCGGTGCGCGGCGATGAAGCGCTGCGCCTCACCCTCCAGGCTCAGCTCGGCCAGGGGCGGTGCGGGCTGGCCGTCGTCGAGGACCACGCGCACGAGTGCCGAACGGCCCTGGCGAACCGGGAACACCACCTTCACGGCGCTGCGCCACGCGGGCACCGCGGCGCGCTCGAAGGCCTCCACTTCCACGCCCTCGGGCAAGGCATTGGGATCGATGCGAAGGGGGTTCTCCTGAAAGGCGGCGAGCCGTGGCACCAGCGCCCGCCCGCGCGCATCCGTGCGCACGCTCGAACCGGACGAGGTGCCCACGACGACCCCCGCCTGGCCCGGCACCTCCACGAGCGCGAAGCCGTCTTGAAGCCGTCTTGAATGCGGGCGGCCGCAAAGAGCGAGCCATCCACCGCCACGAGTGCACCCTGCAAGCCCGCGCGCGCGGCCTGGCTGCCCGAGCTGCTGCGTGCCTCGAGCGAGCCAAACCAGCGCTCGGCCTGCCAGTAGGCTCCGGCTTCCGCCACGTCGGCCCCGGCGCGATGCCCAGCCAGGGCACGCCAGCCCAGGCCCGAGCCGGCTCCGATCGGGCTGCTGGCGCTCGCGTAGGCGTCGAGGTTGCCGCCCGAGCGACCCGCCTGCGCGCTGAGCACACGGCGCCCGTCCAGCGGCCAGACCATCGAGACGAATCCCGAACGGCCCACCTGCGGGCTCTCCACCCTTGTGAACTGGGCCAGCCACGTGATGCCCGAGGGGCTCGTCCAGCCCAGCGAGGCGGTGCCGCTCGTCACGGCCTCGGCCTCGAAAGTCTGGCGCCGCGCGGCCGTGAAGCCCAGGCTCCACTGGTTGCGCCACGTGTGCCGGAAGGTGAGGCTGTGCTCGGCGCGCAACGCGCGCTCGGCCTCTCCCATGCCCAGCTCGCGAAGACCTTGCGTGCCCGCCACCGTGCGCCACCCCAGGCTCCAGGAGGGGGTGCTGCGCTCCAGGCCGAGCAGCGCCGAGTAGCCGCGCCCGGCGCTCGCGTGGTCGCTGCCTGCCAGCGCAGCCTGCACCTGTGCCGTGTCGGCCAGGGCACCCGTTGCCCCGACGTTCAGGTGGCGCAGCGCGTGCGAGGCCTGGGCGGTGGACTCCAGCGTCCAGCGCGCATTCCAGCCGTGACGCAGCCACCCCTGGGCGAAGCCCTGGCGGTAATCCGCGCTGGAGCTGGCCAAGTTGTAGCGCAGGCGCCCCGTTTCCACCGACCAGTCGGTCAGGCCCTCGCGAAGCAGCTGCGTGCTCGTGAGGAAGGGGCGCACGATCACCGTCTCGCGGCCGAGCAGGTCGCGCACGACGATGCGTGCCTCGGCCGCGCCGGTGGTGCCTGCCAGGTTCTCGATCGTGAAGGGCCCAGCGCCTACCTGCTGCGTCTGGCGAAGGGCGTCGTTGATGTAGAGCTCCACCGTGCTGGGCGCAGTGGCCGCGCCCGACAGCGTGGGCACCGACAGGCTCGACCAGCCCGGCTTCAGGCCGAAGTTGCTGCCCAGCTGCAGCCCGCCCAGTTGTACCGAGCGGCCCCACATCGAGGGGCGCGTGGCGACATCGCCCGCCCGCAGCGTCCAGGCGGGCTCGGGCCAGTCGAGCGTCCAGGTGCTGGCCAGGCGCCGCCAGGTGGTGGCGCCAATCGTCTGCGGCCCGTCCACGTGACGGCCGACCACGCTCGTGGTGAACACCCCCCAGGCACCGCTGGCCAGGGCCTCGGCCAGCACACCCGAATCCTGCAGGCTGCGCGCGCCCCGGTCGTGCAGGTGCGTGTAGCTCAGGTCGTAGTTCAGGGCCAGCGGGGGCAGGGCGGGTGCGGGTGCGGCTCGCCTCGGCGGCGTCTCGACCAGCTGCGTGCCGACGAAGGCGGCGGGGTCGAGCGTGAGGATCACCGCCTGGTTGGCGGCATCGATAGCCGCGCGGTAGCCCGGCAGCGTGTAGAGCGGGTGCCACACCTGTTCGCGGTACACCACGGGCGGCACGCCCACGGGGCATGAGGATGCGCCAGGCGCGCAGCGCCTCGGCATCCGCGTAGAGCGCACCGGATACCTCCAGCAGCGTCCAGGTGCCCATCGGCATCTGGTTGATGACCACCTCCAGCGGCTGCAACCGGGCTACGGTGGAGGCGGCGCGCGCGCTCTCCGCAGGTGGCGGCACGGCGGCTCGAGCCACGCCCCCGCTCATGGCCTGCGCCAGCACCAACGGCACCACCAGCAGCGCCTGGGCACCCAGGGCCGCGCGCGCAGCCGCCCGCAGGGTCACCGCGGGCCGCACGGCCTGCGCGCCTCGCCGGCCCACGCCCATGCGCCTCATCGCGTGGTGGCCGGAAAGCTGCGGGGCTTTGCGTCGTCCAGCCTCAGCTCGATCCGCGCCGGGCCGGTGCTCGCGCCCGCTCCTTCGAGCGGCCCCACCCCGACCTCCTGGGCCGGCCGGCTGTTTTCGTCCGCCTTCAGCGGCAGCACGCGCTGGCTGCCGGGCAGCAGGTACAAGGCGCCCTCGAAGCGCGAGAGTGCGCGCCCTTCCTGCACCAGGCTGAGCTCGCGGATCTGGGCGTAGGCGCGACCCTGGTTGCGGCAGCCCACGCGAGGTGGCTGGCTCGACTGCAGCTCGCACACCACCTCGGGCTGTGCTCCGGGTGCGCCGATGAAGACGGGGATGCTCAGCACCAGGGTGATGGGCAGGCGCGTGCCCGGCTCCTGCACCCGTATGGTGTCGGGCACTTCGCGCAGCAGCAGCCGATAGGTGAGCTGGCGCTGCGGGTGCGGCGCCACCAGGCGCGCCAGGCGCACCACCTGCCGGCTGCGGGGCCCGATCCTGAGGATGGGTGGGGAGATGAGCAGGTCATCCGAGGGCTCGAGCCTGTCCTGGCCCTCGCCGTCCTGCGACCACTGCATCACATCGGCCTGCAGCACCACCTCCGCATCGGCCCCGTTGACCAGGGTGAGCGCGGTGGCACGCTCGCGCGGTTCCAGGAAGACCCGAACGGGAGACACCGAGAAAGCGCCCGCGAGGGCCTGGCCGGTCGCCCCCAGGGTCAGCAGGCCCGCCAGGGCCATCACGCATGCACGCATCGTGTGCGGGCCGGGCGGGGCCCGGCCCCCTCCGGGATCAGTAGGTGATGGTCAGGGTCCGCGTCGTGGAGCCCGGGATGCTCGTGGTGCCGTTGCCTCCACCCTGGCCCGCCTGGTTGGCTGCCGCGTTCGCGTAGACGTAGTAGGTCTGCGGCGTGGTGCCCGACCCGGTGCCGCTGACGCTCGTGGTGTCCGTTCCCGAAGGCGCGGAGCTGTTCGTCGACAGCTTCAGCGAGTAG
Organism: Rubrivivax sp.; assembly: GCA_046081145.1. Lineage (GTDB taxonomy): Bacteria > Pseudomonadota > Gammaproteobacteria > Burkholderiales > Burkholderiaceae_C > Rubrivivax. The sequence goes on along the minus strand of JBJTVI010000004.1, from coordinate 10,865 downwards.
CCGATGTTCGTGGTGGTGTCGGTGTACGAGCCTGTTCCGTCCAGGGCCACCGAGAAGGCCTGGCCCCCCGTGCAGCGCATGGCGAAGTTGGTGCTGCCGGTGGAGGCTGCGGTCTGGAACGAGTCGTAGCTCACGGCCAGTGCGCCGATCGTCCCGGTGAACTCGCACTTGGGCGTCAGCGTCAGGCTGACGTTGAAGGTGCTCGAGGCCGTGGCGGCAAAGGCCGAGGGCGCCAGGGCGCCAAGCCCCAGGCTGACCGCGAGGGCGGCTTGTCGGAAGGTCTTCTTCAAGATGGTGAACTCCTGTCACGCTGACGGTCCCCACCATTGGGGAGCCGGATCCCCAGAGTAGGGTTCGGGGTGGGGGGAGGCGGTGCGCGTGATCAAGCCCGCGGGGGTTTCGAACAGGGGGGTTGAGGTTGCGCAGCCTCAGGTGCGCTCCCCCCGGGTTGCCCGGGCGCAGCGCCGGGCCTAGACTTCTCCCCCTACCGTGAATGCCCCCCGCCTTCGTCTCCCCTGGCCCCAGCAGGCGCCCGGCCGCACCTGCGCGCAGCGGGCGCCGACGTGGGCGTGACCGAGGCCCAGGCCGCGCGCTTTCTGGTGCAGGCCTCCACCGGGGCCACGCGCAGCGACATCGAGCGCGTGCGCACGCTCGGCTTCGACTCCTGGCTCGACGAGCAGTTTGCGTGGCCACGCGGCCAGACGCGCTGGGATGGGCTGGTGGAAAAGGGCTACGACAAGGCAGCCTTTCGCAACGGCCAGAACGGCTTCGATGCGGCCGCGTGGCGCCACCTGATCGCCTCGCCCGACACGCTGCGCCAGCGCGTGACGCTGGCGCTGTCGGAAATCATCGTCGTGGGCATGGATGGCCTGAACACGTCCTGGCGCGCCTTTGCGGGGGCGGCGTGGCTCGACCTGCTCGAATCGCACGCCTTCGGCAACCTGCGTGGGCTGCTGCAGGCGGTGAGCACGAGCCTGCAGATGGGCGTGTACCTGAGCTACCGCGGCAACGCCCGGGCCAACCCGGCCACGGGCACGATGCCCGACGAGAACTACGCGCGCGAGCTGATGCAGCTCTTCACCATCGGCCTCGTCGAGCTCGAGGAAGACGGCACGCCGCGCCTGGCAGGCGGCCAGCCGGTGGAGACCTACACGCAGGACGACGTCACGGGGCTGGCGCGCGTCTTCACGGGATGGGAGCAGGACCTGGCCGGCGGCAACACCGACCGGCCCGACTACCAGCGCCGGCCGATGGTGCAGGTGGCCGCGCGCTTCGAGGCGGGTGCCAAGACCTTTCTCGGGCTGACGGTGCCGGCGGGAACGGGTGCGGCCGCCTCGCTCACGGCGGCGCTGGACCGGCTCTTTGCGCACCCGAACATCGGCCCCTTCTGGTCGCGCCAGCTCATCCAGCGGCTCGTCTGCAGCAACCCGAGCCCGGCCTACGTGCGGCGCGTGGCGCGGGTCTTTGCCGACGACGGGCAGGGCGTGCGCGGCAACCTGCGCGCGGTGGTGCGTGCGATCCTGCTCGACGAGGAGGCGCGCGCGCCGGCGGCGCTTTCGAGCACTACCGCGGGCAAGCTGCGCGAGCCGATCCTGCGCCTGACGGCCTGGGCGCGTGCGTTTGGTGCGACCTCGCCGAGCGAGGCCTGGGCGATCGGGGTCACGAGCAACCCGGGCACGGCGCTGGGCCAGAGCCCCTTGCGCTCGCCTTCGGTCTTCAACTTCTTTCGGCCCGGCTACGTGCCGCAGGGCAGCGCACTGGCCGAACGCGGCCTGGTGGCGCCGGAGCTGCAGCTGGCCAACGAATCGTCGGTGGTGGGGTACCTCAACTACATGCAGGGCACCATCGCCAACGGCCGTGGCGATGTGCGGGCCGACTATGCGAGCTGGCTGCCGCTGGCCGACGACCCGCCGGCGCTCGTGGCGCAGCTCGACCTGGTGCTGGCCGGGGCGATGCTCGAGCCGGCCACGCGCACCCTGATCGGCACCACCGTGGGCGGCATGGCTACGGGCAGCGACACGGCGCGGCGCAACCGGCTGCACGCGGCGATCCTGCTCGTGATGGCAAGCCCCGAGTTCCTGGTGCCACGCTGAAGGGAGGCTGGTGAAGATGGGCCGCTACACCCTCGATGCCTCGCGCCGCGCCTTCCTGCAGCGGGCCTCGGGCCTGTCGCTGGCCGGTGCGGCAGCGCCCTGGGCGCTGAACCTGGCGGCCCTGGGTGAGGCCGCGGCGCAAGGCGCCACCGACTACAAGGCGCTGGTGTGCGTGTTTCTCTATGGCGGCAACGACCACGCCAACACGCTCGTGCCCTGTGATGCCGTACACCACGAGCAATATCGGTTGCTGCGGCCGGCACTCGCCCACAGCCGCGCAGCGCTCGGGGCCACGGTGCTCCAGACGCTGCAGCCCGTGCTGGACCGCCACGCCGTGCCCCGCCAGTACGCGCTCGCGCCCGACCTCTTTCCCCTGATGCCGCACTGGCAGGCCGGGCGGCTGGCCACGCTGCTCAACGTGGGCACGCTCGTTCAGCCCACGACGAAGGAGCAGTACCGGGCACGGTCCGTGCCGCTGCCGCCCAAGCTCTTCTCCCACAACGACCAGCAATCGGTGTGGCAGGCCTCGGCCGCCGAGGGCGCCACCACCGGCTGGGGCGGGCGCATGGGCGACCTCTTCGAGTCGGGCAACGGCCGCTCCACCTTCACCTGCGTGAACGTCTCGGGCAATGCCGTGTTCATGTCCGGGCAGCGGGCGGTGCAGTACCAGGTGACGCCCGGCGGTTCGGTGCCGCTCAACGGGGTGAGGGGCCCGCTCTACGGATCGGCCGCGGCCTCGCAGGCTTTGCGCGCGCTCGTCACGGCGCAGCCTGCGCACCTGATCCAGGCCGAGCTGGGCCGCACCGTGGCGCGTGCGCTGGTTGCGCACGAGACGCTCACCGCGGCGCTGGCCGGCGCGCCCGCACTGGCCACGTCCTTTCCTGCGGGCAACCCGCTGGCCGATCAGCTGCGCATGGTGGCGCGCATGATCGGCAGCGCAGGCGCGCTGGGGGCGCGGCGCCAGGTGTTCTTCGTCTCGCTCGGGGGCTTCGACAACCACGACGCGCTCATGACCACGCATCCCCAATTGCTGGGCCGCTTGGCCACCGCGTTGGCGGCCTTTCAGGAAGCGCTGGCCGAGCTGCGCGTGGCCGACCGCGTCACCACCTTCACGGCCTCCGAGTTCGGCCGCACCCTCACCGGCAACAACGACGGCTCCGACCACGGCTGGGGCAGCGTGCAGTTCGTGCTGGGCGACGCCGTGGCGGGTGGGCGCCACTACGGCATCGCACCCGTGATCGCCCACGACGGCCCCGACGACGTGGGCCAGGGCCGCCTCGTGCCCACGATGGCGGTGGACCAGGTGGCCGCCACGCTGGGCAGCTGGTTCGGCCTGTCGGCGGGCCAGCTGCTGGATGTGCTGCCGAGCCTCAGGAATTTCGACGCGGCGACGAGGCAGCTGGCTGTCGTGTGAGGCGGGGCAGGCCGGAGCTGCTCCAGGTGCTCGCGGCGGGGCGGGGGGCGAGGAGCTGGCGCAGGTCGACCCGGCGCCAGCCGAAGCTGGCCAGCCACGTGAAGACCGCCGCGCAGGCGAGCACGCCGAGGTGGTGCGCCGCCTCGCGCGGCCAGCCGGGGAAGCTGTCCAGGGCGGGGACCATCTTCGTGGCAGCAGCGCCCGCAAAGGCCAGCAGGGCCGCCACGAGCCAGGCCAGGCCGGCAGCCAGGCTGCTGCGCACCAGCGGCCGTACGCAGGCTGCCAGGGCCGTGGCCAGCAGCAGCTCGCACAGCAGGGTGGGCCCGAAGCGCAGCGCCATCTCGCCCATCCAGGCGAGCACACTCGCGTGCCTGTTGCCGGGGGTTTCGCCCACCATCCAGGCAATCGGCAAGGTGACCCCGAAGAGCAGAAGGAGCATCGCCACGGCTGCCAGCCAGGACCGCAGCACGACATCCCCGGCGAGGCTGCCCCGCGGGCGGCCCCCCGGCGCGAGCAGCCATCGCCAATGCAGAGCCCCCGTGCGCAGGCACAGGCACATGCCGGCGGCCAGCAGCGCCAGGCGCCCGACGCCGTCCAGGTCGAACTCGCTGCCCCACGAGACGAAGAGCAGGCTGTCTCGCGCGGGGTGGTGCGCGAGGGAGGGAACCATCTGGCCCGGCAGGATGGCCACGAAGGGCAGGGCCACCGGGTCGACCCGCGCGAAGCCGGCCTTGAGCCATGCAGCGCGGTCGCTCATCCACACCCGTGGGCTGCGGGCTCGCTCACCCTGTGAAGGCGGCGTAGGCGGCCACAACTGCCGGTGAACCCACCACGTGGCCCCGGCCGCGCCCGCCGCGGCAGGCACGGCGAGCCAGGGGGCCTGCGCGATCCAGCCCTGCGTAGCCGCCCACCCGAATGCGAGCAACCCGGAAAGCGCCACGCACAGGCCGACCAGCCACCCCGCCTGTGCGCGGCCCCACCAGGCGAGCACACCCATCCACAGGAGGGCATGGAGCGCACCGGCCAGCGTCACCGCAGCAGCCATCGCGGGCAGCCACGTGGCGGTGGCCGGCCCTGCAGCAGGCGCGGCGGCCACCGCGACGGCGGCCTGCCAGCCGATGGCCAGCGCCAGGGCGCCGCCCGTGGCCGCGATGCCAAGCAGGCTCGAGCGCCGCTGCGCCGCCCAGCCGGGCCGCGGGGCCACGCGCGCACCGAGCACGCGCGCCTCCTCCAGCGTGCTTCGCACCAGGGCGACGGTGCCCCCCAGCGCGAGCGCCAGACTGACCCAGGCCAGGCCCGACATCACCCTGACGAACGGCGGCTCGGGCGCATCGGGCCAGAACAGGGCGAAGAGCCCGAGGATCGTGCTGGCCACGGCTACCCAGCCTGCCATCCCCACGGCCAGCGGCAGGTGGCGTACCGGAGCCCCCTTCTTGCCACGCACGTCGGGATGTGCGCCTGGGAGTGGCCCAGTCGGGTGTCTCATGCGTTGAGCTCCACGAAAAGATCCTCCAGGCTCAGTGCCCGGCCGCTGGCCGGTGGCGCCTCGGCGTGGCGCGCATCGAAGACCACCCGCATGCGGCCCTCGCGCTCGGTGCAGGCGATCACGCCCGCGCCTTGCGGACGGGCGCTCGAGCTGGCGGGCAGCTCCAGCAGCCGCACGTGCTCGGCGATCGCATCCCACTCGTCGAAGAGCTGCAGCCGGCCTTCGCGCAGGAAGGCCACGTGGCTCACCACGCGCTCCAGGTCGGTGAGCAGGTGGCTGCTCACGAGGATGGTGCGCGCGGGCTGGTTGATCCAGCGCCGCTCGAAGAGGGTGCGCATGAACTCGCGCCGGGTCAGTGGATCGAGGCTGGCCACCGGCTCGTCGAGCAGCAGCAGGTCCGGGTCGTGGCCGAGGGCGAGCACGAGCGAGAGCTTCTGCTGGTCGCCCTGCGAGAGCTGGGTGGCTGGCGCGTGGAGGTTGAGCCCGAGCTTGTCGGCCAGGGCGCGGGCACGCTCCTCGTTCCAGTTGGCGTAAAGGCCACCGATGCGGCGCAGGTGCTGCTCGCCCGTGAGGCCGACGAAGAGGTCCGGCGTCTGAGCCACGTAGCCCAGGCGCTCGCGCACGGGGTCGGTGAGTTCGAGCGACGGGCAGCCCAGCAGCCGGCTGTGGCCCGCGTGGGGCGCGATGCGGCCCACGAGCGCGTCCAGCAGCGTCGTCTTGCCGGCACCGTTGCGCCCCACGAGGCCCACCACCGCGCCATTGGGCACGTTCAGATCCAGGCCGTGCAGGATCGTGCGGGCACCGCGGCCGGTACCCAGCCGCACGGTCAGGCCATGGGCTTCGATGGCCGGTGGGGCGGGCTCGGCGCTCGAGGCCGAGGCGATCGGATCGGTCATGCTTCCTCCTGTTTGGGGGCACCTGGCCGGCTGGTGCGCCCGAGGCAGCGCTCGAAGAGTTCCAGCGCCTGCCCGGCTTCCAGGCCGAGCTCGTGCGCCTGCTGGGCTGCGGCCTGCAGCGCCGGCTCGAGCAGGGCCAGCCGCTGCGCGGCGGAGCGCGTGGGCCGCACGGCCGCGACGAACATCCCCATGCCTCTGCGGCGCTCCAGCAGTCCCTCGGCCTCCAGAGGCTGTAGGCCTTGGAGACGGTCATGGGGTTGATGGCGTGCAACTGGGCCAGCGCGCGCACGCTGGGCAGCTCGTCGCCCGCCGCGAGGCTGCCGCTGGCCACGCGGCGCCTGACCTGCTCCACGATCTGGCGGTAGATCGGGATCGGGTCGGAGGGCAGGATGTCGAAGTCGATGCTCACGGGCACTCGCCGCGCAAGGGCAGCTGCGGCGCAGGCTCGGCGCTCAGTACGTCACCCGACGCACCTCGAAGCCCTGCTGCGCGAGCAAGGTGGTCACGGCCTGCGGCCCGGTCATGTGCAGGATGCCGATGGCGGCCAGGATCGGCCGGCCCTTCGCGTGCTCCTCGGCGATGCGGCGCGCCAGGTGCGGGTTGCGCGCGTCGTTGATCTGGCGGAAGAACTCGCGCTCGTCGGGTGTAGGTTGGCAATCGCACAGGGCCTCGAGGCTCTCGAGCACCCGCATGTCTCCCCGGGCCCAGGCTTCGCTGATGCGCAGCAGCTGGGTGCGCCCCCTGCCGCTTTCCAGGTCGGCCAGCGTGCGCTCGAAGATGGCCCGTGCCTGCGCCGCATCGCGCGGCAGCATCACCGACATCTGCGAGGCCAGGGTTTCCATCGAGACGATGCTGCGCTGCTGGGCGCGGGCAAAGCCGGCGAGGGTGAACTCCTGCCCGAAGGCCGGATCGAGCCCGTCCCGCCGGCCCGACAGGATGGTGTGGGTGATGCCCTGCATCATCGGGTGCATGGGCCGCAGCGCCTCGCGCGGCAGGCAGGCGGCATCGGCCTGCGCGTCCAGTCGGGCCTGGTCGGCGGCACTCAGGGGTATCGGCGCGGCCTGGGCCGTGGCGGCCTGCAGATCGGCCTGAAGGGAGGAGTCCGTGGGGTCGAGCTCCAGCGCGAGCACCCGCATGTCGCGCAGCGCCTGCATCAGCCTGGGCCCCGGGAAGGCCCAGGCCATCTTGCCCACATGCAGGGTGCCGTAGAGGTGGCTCGTGCGGCCATCCTTGGTGATCGTCCACATGGCCCCCCGATCCTGGGCATCGCGAAAGCCGTCGGCCATCTGCTGTGCCGTGGGCTCCTGGGGCACGGGTGGGCAATCGGTGCGCCCGTGGGCGCTCACCAGCGAGCCGATGGCCAGGTTCAGCAGCAGGCCGGTCTTCCAGAGCGAAAACTTCATCGTGGATCTCCTGGGTGGTGGGGTGTCGAGTCCGAGTGGGTACGGGTGCCGGGGTACGGGTGCAGGTGCGTGAGTGACCGGATCGCGATGTACACGAAGTTAGTGTATTACTGCATTAATACACAAATCTCGAGACCGCGCAAGCGGTGCCGCCCATCTGGGGGAGGTCGTGTGGACCGTCGGGGCTGCCCGGCACTGGCTCAGCGCAGCCGGCCCACGGGCAGGGCCGGCGGCTCGTGCGTGAGCGCGCGCCAGCGCCACGCGAACCACGCGGCGCTCAGGGCCACGCTGGCACCGGCCAGCGCCCACGGCGGCAGGCCCAGCCACTGGCTCAGCAGCACCAGCGGCAGGCTACTCAGCACGACGCCCAACCCCTGGAGGATCGGTGTCACCGCTCGCGGTGCCCGCAGTGTCGCCGCGGCGCGCAGCACGCTGGCGACGCCGATCGGCAAGGCTGCCCAGGGCAGGCAGGCCACATAGGGGTCGTTGCTGGCATGCCCCACCACCATCGTGAAGGCTCCCAGCAGTGCCCATATCGCCAGGAAGTGACGAAGCAGCATCCCGGCCAGCGCGCGGTTCAGGGCCCCGCCCTGCGGCATGCCGGGCAGCAGCACCCGCAGCGCCTGTTCGCGACGAGTGCCCCAGAGGGCCGCGTGCGCGGCGAAGGCCGCTGGAAAGCCCCCGACAGCCAGTCCGACGACGAAGGCCATGCCCAGGCCGCCCGCGCTCCAGGCCGGGCGGGCATTCACGTCGCCCGGCGCGAATTCGGCCAGCAGGGCCATCGCCAGGGCGACGATCACGAGAAGCGCACCGAAGATCGGCGCCTGTCGCACGGCATGTTTCGGGCCGAGCAGCACGAGCGCGGCGCGCGCCATCGCGCTGTGGGTGTCGGGGCGGGCGCGGGCCAGGTGCCGCCCCAGCCACGCCCGCGTGAGCGAATCCTGCCCGCCCCTCCCCCGCGCTTGCCAACCGGCCGCGGGGTCCATCCCGTCGCGCATCAAGCGGCGCAAGGCGATGTCACGGGCGTAGCGAGCGCGATGTGCCGAGTCGCCGCCGCTGAAGGCACGTGCCAGGAGGAGGCCCAGGGCTAGCAGGCCGGGCACGAGCGCCCAGGCAGCGTAAACGCTCCAGGCGTCGGCCAGGGCCGGCCACAGTGGCGCCTTCTGCACCTTCACGGGCAACAGCCAGTCGAGCAGCGCGACCAGCACGGGTGCCATCCACAGCATCGGCTGGCGCTGCATCCACACCACGAAGACGCAGGCCGCCGCGCACGGCAGCAGCACCGATGCCCAGGTTGCGAGGGGCGCCACGGCCAGCCACACCAGTAGTGCCATCACGCTGCAACTGGCCAGCCAGGCTGCCACGGTTACCTGGCGCAGCCTGCGCACGTGGCCCGGCACGAGGCGCGCGGCATGGGGGTGGTTCTGCTCCATCAGGCTGCTCGCGAGCAGGTACCACAGGACGAGGACGGCCAAGGCCAGGGCGCCGTACACCACAACCTGCGCACCCGGCAGGAAGACGAACAGGGCGCCCAGGGCGAGGGCGATCACGGTGTAGAACGCAACCCGGCCCCAGCTGCCGCTGCGATCGCGCTGACGCCAGGGCGCCAACACCACCTGGCTGACGAGGGTGGGGTTCATCCGGTCAGCTCCTCGTAGAGGTCGTCCAGGGTCACCCGGTCGGCGGCCAGGCCCGCCGGCAGGGGCGTGTCGGCGGGCAACTGGGCCAGCACGCGCTCCCGCCCGGCCTCCAGGGCCTTGCGCGCCAGCGGCCGGGCGTTGAGCCGGGCGAGCAGGCTGGCGAGCTCGGTGGCGCTGCCGGTGAAGGCGCGCACCTGGTCGAGCAGCTCGTCCAGCGGCGCCTGCAGCGCGATGCGCCCGGCGCTCAGGAAGGCGAGGTGGAAGGCCACGCGCTCGAGGTCCGACAGGATGTGGGTCGAGAAGACCACCGTGGTGCCCCGGTCGAGCACCTGCTCGACCAGCTCGCGCAGGAAGTCGCGCCGGGCCACGGGGTCGAGGCTCGCCACCGGCTCGTCGAGCACCAGCAGGTCGGGCTCGTGGGCGAGTGCGCGGATGATCGACAGGCGCTGCTGCTGGCCGGTGCTGAGCCTGCCGATGGGCTTGTCGCGGCCGATGTCCCAGCGCGTGAGCAGGCCCTCCACCTTCGCCTCGTTCCAGCGCGGGTAGAAGCTGCGGAAGTAGGCCAGCAGCTGTGCCGGGCTGAAGGCTTCGAACAGGTCGCTGTGCTGGGGCACGTAGCCGATGCGCGCGCGTGCGGCGTCGTCGAGCCGCGCCGCGTCCTGGCCGAACAGCCGCACCTGGCCATGCCGGGGCTCGCGCAGGCCCAGCAGGGTCTCCAGCAGCGTGGTCTTGCCCGAGCCGTTTCGGCCCAGCAGGCCGACGATCTGGCCAGTGGGCAGCGCCCAGTCCAGGGCCTTGAGCACCGCCTCGCCGCCGGGGTAGGAGAAGCTCACCCCGGCCAGCTCGGCGGTGGCGGCCTGGGAGTGGGGCGTGTGGGTGGATAGATTCGTCATGGCGTCTTCTTTTCGTCGAGGAGCCGGGTGAGCAGGCCGATGACTTCGGCTGCGGGCAGTTCGAGCTGTCGGGCTTCGTCGGCGGCCTTCTGCAGCGTGGGGCGCAGCAGTTCGATGCGCGAAGCGGAGGACTGGGCGCGGCGGTGCTGCGGTGCTACCACCATCGACAGGCCGCGCCGACGCTCGAGCACGCCCTCCATCTCGAGCATGGAATAGGCCTTGGAGACCGTCATCGGGTGCACGGCCAGCGCCTGCGCGAGCTCGCGCACCGAGGGGATCTCGTCTCCGGCCTTGAGCTGGCCGGCCGCCACGCGGCGGCGCACCTGCTCGATCAGCTGGCGGTAGATGGGCTCGGGCGAGCCGGTGGAAATCTGGACGAAGTGGGCCGGATGCATGGCTAACTGCCAACGTGTACTAGTACGATAGTACACCAAGACAGTTCGTGTCAAGCCCCGTGTCGGGTGAGGCCTCGATGGCTCACAATGCCCCGGCCTTCAACCCGGAATGCCCATGGCCCCCGAACACGGCAAGCCCCTGCAGCAGGCCCTCTCCACCCGCTGCCTGTGCCTGGTGATCCACGCCCCCGAAGACCTGCGCGTGGACACGCGCGAGGTCGAACCCCTGGGCCCTGGCCAGGTGCAGGTGCAGGTGGGCTTCGGCGGCATCTGCGGCTCGGATCTGCACTACTTCCACCAGGGCGGCTTCGGCACCGTGCGCATCAAGCGGCCGATGGCGCTGGGCCACGAGGTGGCCGGAACGGTGGTGGCGGTGGCCGAGGATGTCACGCGCGTGCAACCGGGTGACCGGGTGGCCATCAACCCGAGCCGGCCCTGCGCGCGCTGCCGCTACTGTCTGGAGGGGCTGCCCAACCAGTGCCTGGACATGCGCTTCTACGGCAGCGCGATGCGCGACCCGCACGTCGAAGGCGCTTTCCGCACGGTGCTGTTGTGCGATGCCGTGCAATGCGAGCCGGTGGCCGAGGGTGTGGACCTGCGCCATGCGGCCCTGGCCGAACCTTTCTCGGTGGCGCTGCACGGCGT
>JBJTVI010000003.1:0-2848 GCA_046081145.1 Rubrivivax sp. | reverse complement strand
GCAGTGCCACAGAACTTCATATATGAGCACTCGCTCTTGCGGCGCACCACGTCCAAGCAGTAGCGGGGTGCGGGGTTACCACGCGCCACTTCCATCGCCCTTGCCTTCATGGCAAGGATGCCCACCCCCGGGGGGCACATCAGGCCCTTCTGCGAGGCGCCCACCACCACGTCGGCCCCCAGCGCATCCATCGAGAAGGGTGCCGCCCCGAGCGAGGCCACCACATCCACCACGAAGAGCGCAGGGTGGCCGGTGGCGTCGATGGCGCGCTTGAGCGAAGCCAGGTCGGTGGTGACGCCGCTGGAGGTGTCGGTGTGCACGACGAAGATGGCGCCGATTTCGCGCGCTGTGTCCTGCTCGAGCGCGCGCACCACCGCCCGCTCGTCGATCGGCAGCCCCTCGATCCACGGCGTGCGCACCACGCGGCGCCCGAGCTTTTCGGTCTGCACGGCCCACGATTCCGAAAAGTGCCCGGTGCCCGGCACGAGCGCCGCGCCTCCGGGAGGCAGCAGGTTTTCCACCGCGGCTTCCCACACGCCGTGGCCATTGGAGATATAGAGGAAGACATCGCCCTCGGCCGTGCCAAGCAGACACTTCAGGCCGCTCTCGCAGGCGGCTATGGTCTCGTCCACGCGCGGGTCGGCCAGGTCCATCGGCTGGCGGCTCATGGCCCACAGCACCTCGTCGGGAATGGGCGTGGGCCCGGGCGAGTGCAGCAGGCGCCGGCCCGGGATGCGGTGGCGGAAGGAGGAGGCGGGGTCGCGGGGGTCGAAGGTGGTCATGGTGCGCAGCGTGTTCAGAACCAGGTGACGAGCGCATCGATGATGCGCCAGTCGTCGTCGACGATGGCCATCCAGCGCCACTTGTCGAAGGTCGTGCAAGGGTGGGAGATGCCAAGCGAGACGCGGTCGCCCACACGCAGGCCGGCGGCATCATCGCCAAGTCGCAGGTGGGCGTGCTGGTCGTTCATGCCGGTGATGCGCCAGCCCCCCGGCGCGGCGCGCGGCACGCGCTCGCCCCGCGCGCACACGCGCACGGGAATGGGCATGTCGATGTCGTAGGACACATCGCGCCGGCCCGCGGTGAGAAAGGCCAAGCCAGGCTCGGGCATCGACTGCACCGTGGCCCAGACCTCGAGCGCGGCCTGCAGGCCGGCGGCGGCATCGCAGCCGATTCGCCGGTTCAGCACCGACACCAGGCGCTGGTAGCGGCCGTGGTCGTGCGTGACGTAGCAACCCGAGCGCAACAGGCCCTGAAACGGGCGGGAGAGCCGAGGCAGCAGGCCCGGGGCGACGAGGTCGAAGATGCCGGAGCCACCGGCTGAAACGAGCACCGGCTCAGCCCCATTGTCGAACAGCCCTTCCGCGTCTAGCACGCGCGCCACCGCGCCGATGCGCGCCATCAGCCCCTCGGCCATCGGACGGTCGCTCGCCTCCTCGCCCGTGGCGCCCAGCCCTTCGTAGCCCTCCACGCCCACGAGCCGTACGGCCGGGCTGTCGTGTGCGAGCCGCGCCAGCGCCAGCGCCTCCTCGTGGGTGCGACAACCCGTACGCCCGCCCGGGATGCCGAGCTCGAGCAGCACCTCGAAGGGCAACGCTGGCAGCGTGGCCTCCATCAGCGCGAGCTGCGCCGCCGAGTCGAGCAGGGACACCACACGCAGATCGGGCTGCGCCGCGCACATCTGCTGCAGCGCCCCCAGCTCTGCGGGCGTGACCACCTGGTTGGCGATGAGCACGCGCCGCACTCCGGCGGCCACCGCCACCTGCGCCTGCGCCGCGTTGGCCACCGTGATGCCCCAGGCCCCGGCTCGCAGCTGCGCCTGGAAGAGCTGGGGCGAGAGCGTCGTCTTGCCGTGCGGCGCCATCTCCAGGCCGCGATCGGCCGCAAAGCGCTGCATCCACTGCAGGTTGTGCGCCAGCGCCGAGGCCCGGATCACAGCCAGCGGCAATGGCACGGCCTCGTCGAAGAGGTGCCAGCCCTGGGCCCCCACCTGCGAGCGCCGCAGCGGCCCGGCCGCGAGCGGAAAGCCCTTCATCCACGGGCCCAGCAGCGGGTCGAGCAGCGAGTCGGTGAGGGCGGGCACGTTCACGGAGCGGGGGCAGAAGCTGCAGCGGGTTCGGCAGCCTCGACTGTACCGAGCCGCGCCGCACGCGCGAGCCGGGCCACCTCCTGTGGCGGGCGATCTCGCAGGCGATGGTCGCTCCACACCTTGCGCCAGCGCCGCGCGCCAGGCTGCCCGTTACGCAGGCCCAGCATGTGCCGCGCCACCTGCGGCCAGGGCGTGCCGCGAAGGGCCTGCTCACGCACCATGTAGGCCACCAGGGCCTCTTCCACTTCGTCGCGGTCGAGCGCACGGTCAGGGCCGGCTGCCTCGGGCAAGGCAGCGGTGCCGGGTGTGCCGCCCACCGTCGAGCTATCCGGTCCTGCGAAGAAGGTGCGGTCCCACTGCGCCATGTCCCACGGGTGGTGATAAGCCCGCCTGCCCACCATCACGCCATCCACATGCGCGAGCTCCTGCGCAATCTGGTCCGGCGTCTCCAGGCCACCGTTGACGGCGATCGTGAGCCGCGGGAACTCCGCCTTGAGCCGGTGCACCACCTCGTGGCGCAGCGGCGGCACCTCGCGGTTTTCCTTCGGGCTCAGGCCCTCCAGCCAGGCGTTGCGTGCGTGCACGATGAAGACCTCGCAGCCGCCGCGCTCGGCCACCGTGCCGATGAAGTCGCGCACGAAGCCATGGGATTCGTTGCGCCCCAGGCCGATGCGGTGCTTGACCGTGACGGGCAGCTCCACCTCGTCACGCATCGCCGCCACGCAGTCGGCTACCAGCGCGGGCTCGGCCATCAGGCAG
>JBJTVI010000002.1:0-2564 GCA_046081145.1 Rubrivivax sp. | reverse complement strand
AGCCGGGCCTGCTCGAGCTCGTGCGCGCTTGCACCGGCGCGCCGCAGGTGCTGGTGGCGGCCCTGCACGGAACGGCCTACGGTGGCGGCCTGCTCGTGGCCCTGGCCTGCGACTGGCGCGTGGCCGAGGCCGGTACCCGGCTGGCCATGCCGGAGGTGGAGCTCGGGTTGCTGCCCACCTTCGGCGGCACGCAGCTGCTGCCCCGGCTCATCGGGGTGGAGGCGGCGCTGCGGTTGGTCGTCGACGGCGAGGTCTGGACGGCCGAGCAGGCGCTCGAGCATGGGCTGGTCGACGAGGTCGTGCCGCCGGGCGCGCGCGTGGCGCATGCCCTGCAGGCCTGCCGGGTCCGGGCCAAGCGGCCGGTGTGGTCGCTCGCGCGCCATGAGCAGGAGCCTGCGGCGGCGCGGGCGCAGGCCTTCAGCCTTCGCCGCCGCCGACTGGCTGCGCCGCCCGAGGGCCCGTTGGCCCCGCTGCGGTGCCTGGAGGTGATGGAAGGTGGCCTGGAGGCACCTCTGGAGGAGGCTCTGGCGCGCGAGCATGCGGTGTTCCTGGAGCTCCTGGCTGGTGCCGAGTCCCGGCGGCTTCGCCGGCGCTTCTTCGGCGAGCGCGCGCTGCGGCGCGAGGCCTTCGACCGCCGGGCCGTCGAGGCCCGGCTGCGCCAAGCGCGCCACGATTGGCAGCGCCTGCGCGAGGAGGCGCGCGGCCTGCTGTGCCGCGGCGAGGTGGCCAGCGCCGAGGCGCTGGATGCGCTGATGGTGCAGTGCCTGGAGCTGCCGCGGCACGCGCCCGGGCCGCTCGAAGGGTGGTTTGGACTGGTGGGTCACGCATGAACTTCGATTTCACTCCCGAGTGCAAGTCGATGGCCGAGCAGCTCAACCGGGTGCTCGCGCAGGTGTGCCCGATGCCGGAGGTGCGCCGCTGCCTGGATGCCGGTACGCACAGTGCGGCCACCTGGCGGGCGCTGGCCGAGCTCGGCGTGCTCGGCGCTGCGGTGCCCGAGTGCTGGGGCGGAGCCGGCCTGGGTGACCTGGAGCTCGCCGCCTGCGCCGAGGAGATCGGGCGCGCTTGCGCGCCGGTGCCCATGCTCGCGAGCGTGTACCTGGCCACCGAAGCGCTGGTGCGCGGTGGCAGCGATGCGCAGCGCGCGCGCTGGCTTCCCGAGCTTGCAGCGGGGCGGGCCATCGGCACGGTGGCCACCCACGCGCCGGGCTGCCGCCTCAGCCAGGGCCGCCTCACGGGCGAGATCCGGGCGGTGTCGGCGGGCCTGGAGGCCGATTTCGTCGTGCTCAACGTGGCCGGGCAGCACCTGCTGGTGAACCTGCAGGCTGCGCAGGTCACGCGACGGGCGCTGCGGGTTCTCGACCCTGGCAGCCCGATGGCACAGCTCAGCTTCGCGCAGGCGCCAGCCGAGCACTTGCCAGGGGGGTCGAATCGGTTGCTCCACCGCGCGGCCGTGCTACTGGCCTTCGAGCAGCTCGGCGGTGCGCAGCGTGCCCTCGCGATGGCTTGCGACCATGCCCGCCAGCGACGCACCTTCGGGCGCCTGGTGGGCTCCTACCAGGCCGTCAAGCATCGCCTGGCCGATGTGTGGGCCCGCAACGAGATCGCGCGCGGCCATGCCTACCGGGCCGCCTGGGCCCTGCAGGCCAGTCCCGCGGAACTGCCGCTGGCCGCCGCAGGCGCGCGGGTGGCCTGCAGCGAGGCCTACGAGTTTGCCGCCCAGGAAAACCTGCAGCTGCATGGCGGCATGGGCTTTACCTGGGAAGCCGACTGCCACCCGCTGTACAAGCGCGCGCGCTCGAGTTCACTCGTGCTCGGGCCGACGCTCGACTGGAAGCAGCGACTGGCCGCGCGGGCGATGGGCTGGCCCGAGCCGGTGGAGACGGCTCAGGCAGCGGAGGGGGCGGATGGACTTTGACGATTCGCCCGAAGAGGCGGCCTTTCGCGCCGAGGTGCGGCAGTGGCTGGCCGCGCACGCGCAGCCCAAGCGCCACCCGCGGGACTTCGTCGGCGACGGGCTGGCGCCCGCCGAGCGGCTCTCCGCCGCCCGGGCCTGGCAGGCCTGCAAGGCCGAGGCCGGCTATGCCGCCATCAGCTGGCCCCGCCACCACGGCGGCCGCGGGGGCACGCTCGTGCAGGAACTCATCTTCCGCGAAGAGGAGAGCCGCTGGCGCACGGGCTTTGGCTACTTCGAGATCGGCCTGGGGATGTGCCTGCCCACGCTCATGCGACACGGCACCGAGCGCCAGAAGGCTCCGCGGCTGCGGCCCGCCCTGTACGGCCAGGAGATCTGGTGCCAGATGTTCAGCGAGCCCGCAGCGGGCTCCGACCTCGCGGGCATCCTCACCCGCGCCCGGCGCGAAGGCGGGCACTGGATCGTGGATGGGCAGAAGGTCTGGACCACCGGCGCGCAGTTCTCCGACTGGGGGCTGCTGCTGGCCCGAACGGACCCGAGCGTGCCCAAGCACGCCGGCCTGACGATGTTCTACATCGACATGCGCAGCCCCGGCGTGACGGTGCGCCCGATCCGGCAGATGGCTGGCCAGAGCGAGTTCAACGAGGTG
>JBJTVI010000001.1:0-11463 GCA_046081145.1 Rubrivivax sp. | reverse complement strand
GGGAACCAGTCGACGAAGGCCCCGATGCGGTCGGCCTGCAGCCGCGCGTCGTAGCGGATGCCCGACTCCACGCGCGAGGCGCTGCGCGTGCCCAGCGAGCTGAAGTCGGTGCGCAAGGTGAGGTTGTCCGAAACCGGCACGGCAAAGCCGAGCACCATGCCCGGCAGGCCGATGCCGGTGTACACCCCGGCAGCCTGGGCCGGCCCGGCCAGCGCGAGACAGCCGGCGGCGTACAGCGCCGCGGTCAGGCGCGAAGGCCCCGTCGGGAGCACCCCGCCGGGAACCGGCCGGGTGCCCGGCGGCCGACGCGTCATGGAAGGAACCGTCTTCATGGAAGCGACCTCCGCGGGGACTGTCCCCCATCGCATTGTTCGCTGCACACGCGGAGCCTGAGGCCGGAAGTGCGCTGGCTTGCCCCCGCTGTTCCCGGTGCCGGAGCGCGCACGGGCCTGGGCTACACTTCGGGCCCTCCCGCGGAGGGATGGATGAGTGGTTTAAGTCGCACGCCTGGAAAGCGTGTGTGGGTTAACAGCCCACCGCGGGTTCGAATCCCGCTCCCTCCGCCACGGCACCCGTGCCACACCGGGCCCCGCGCCTGGCACCTTGCCCGCTAGAGTCCAAAGCCAGCCGCAACCCGCGGCGGGAGAGCCACGGTGGCCGCCCAACCCGCGCAACTCGCCCATCGCCTTCGCGCCGAGCCCGGCTCGGGCCTCCTGCTCGCTCCGGGCGTGCACGACATGGTCTCGCTGCGGCTGGCCGATGCCATGGGCTTCGAGGCCCTGTACATGACGGGCTTCGGCACGGTGGCCTCTCTCACGGGCCTGCCCGATGCCGGGCTGGCGAGCTACACCGAGATGGTGGGCCGGGTGCAGGCAATGGCGGCCATGGCGCGCACCCCGCTCATCGCCGATGCCGACACCGGCTACGGCGGGCTGCTGAACGTGCGCCACACGGTGCGGGGCTACGAGGCCGCCGGCGCCCAGGCGCTGCAGCTCGAGGACCAGGAGTTCCCCAAGAAGTGCGGCCACACGCCCGGCCGACGGGTGATCCCGGTGCAGGACATGGTGGCCAAGATCCGCGTGGCCGTGGGGTCGCGCAGCTCACCCGATTTCCTCGTCATCGCCCGCACCGATGCCCGCACGAGCCTGGGCCTGGACGAGGCGCTCTACCGGGCGCAGGCCTATGAAGAAGCCGGGGCCGACATCCTCTTCGTCGAGTCGCCGGAGTCGCAGGACGAAATGCAGCGCATCACGCGCACGCTGCGCCGGCCGGTGCTGGCCAACATGGTCGAGGGCGGGCGCACCCCGGTGCTCAGCCCGCGCCAGCTGCAGGAGCTGGGCTACCGCCTGGCGATCTTTCCCGTCACCGCGCTGCTGGCCTCGGCCGCGGCCATGCAAGCCGCGTATGCACGGCTGCTGAGCGGAGAAGTCGGGGGCGACACGCCGCCGCTCCTGCCCTTTGCCGACATGACGCGGTTCATGGGCTTCGAGGACATCTGGGAATTCGACAGGAGGCATGCACAAGATGCGTAAGTTCAAGACGAGCAGGAGATCCACTGCGCCCCGGGCGACGAGCCGCCGGCTCGTGCTGGCCAGCTTGCTGGCGCTTGCTGCCGCAGCCGCTCCGGTGGCGGCCCAATCGCCCGCGCCCGCGGCCGACGGGTTCCCGAACAAGCCCATCCGTCTCATCGTGCCCTTTGCCACGGGCGGCGTCACCGACACCAGCGGGCGCGTCATCGCCGAAGCCCTGGGCAGGCGCCTGGGCCAGCAGGTGGTGGTGGACAACCGCCCGGGCGCATCGGGCAACATCGGCACGAGCGCGGTGGCCACCGCCGCCCCCGACGGCTACACGCTGCTGCTGGCCTTCGACGGCACGATGGTGATCAACCCGCACGTGTTCGCCAAGGTGCCCTTCGACACGCTCAAGGATTTCAGCCCCATCGGCCGGATCGGCGATGCGGTGCTGATCCTGGTGGCCAACCCGGCCGTGAAGGCCTCGACGCTGCAGGAGGTGATTGCACTTTCCAAGGCCACGAGCGGCGGCCTCTCCTATGGCACCTCGGGCATCGGGGGCACGCCGCACATTGCCGGCGAGCTGCTCAACCAGCGCACCGGTGCGCAGCTGCTGCACGTGCCCTACAAGGGAGGCGGCCAGGCCATCACCGACGCCATCGGCGGGGCCATCCCGCTGGTCTACACGGCGGTGGCGGGGGCGCAGGCCCACGTCAAGGGCGGCAGGCTCAAGGCCATCGCCGTGTCCAGCGCCACGCGCTCGGGCTCGCTGCCCGAGGTGCCCACCTTCATCGAGTCGGGCCTGGCCGATTTCGTCTCGAGCTCGTGGGTGGGCATCCTGGCACCGGCGCGCACGCCCGCAGCCGTGGTGCGCCGGCTCAATGCCGAGCTCAATGCGGTGCTGGCCGACCCCGCCGTGCGCGAGCGCCTGGCCGTTCTCGGCATCGACCCCTCACCCGGCACGCCCGAGCAGTTCCTGGAGGACATGCGGCGCGACCTGGCCAGGTACGGTCCCGTGGTGAAGGCCGCCGGCATCAAGGTGGAGTGAAGGCCCGCCCGGCGCGTACGCCCTGCCAGGTGGCCAGGGTGGCCAGCGCCGAGAGGCCCACGCACACCGCCATGACGGGCGCGTAGCTGCCGCGCGTGTCGTACACCCAGCCGGCCAGCCAGGGCCCGGCCAGGCAGCCGAAGCCCGCGGCCGTGTAAAGCGCGCCGATGATGGAGGAGACGGCGCGCGGCCCGTAGAGGTCCATCATCAGGGCCGGCAGCAGCGCCACGATGCCACCGTAGCTCAGCCCCACGCACACGGCGAAGGCGGCGAACCCGGCGTAGTGGCCGCCCGCCAGTGCCCACAGCCCGAAGGAGGCGCCCAGCGCCGCCTGTGCCGCCACGAGCGTGAGCGGCCGGCCGATCCGGTCGGCCAGCGCGCCGATCGCAAATCGCCCGATCAGGCTGCCTATGCCGATCATCCCCACCAGCCCCACGGCCTGCCCGGTGGCGATGCCCGCGTCACGCGCGGCCGCCGAGACATGCGCAAAGGGGATGAGCTGGCTCGGGCCAGCCAGCAGGCAGCTGGCATAGAGCCAGGCGAAGCTGCGCGTGCGCAGCGCCTGGTGCAGGCCCAGGCCTGGAGCCGCTCCCCCGCCGGCCGAGCCCGCCGCGGGCGCACGGCGCAACAGCGCGGTGGCCGCCAGCCCGGCCACCAGCACCCCGAGCGCCAGCGCGCGCATCGCGCCGCGCCACTGCAGCGCAGCCACGGCTGCGGCCGCCACCAGCGGCATCACGAGCGTCCCGGCCCCGATGCCCGCGCTGGCAATGCCCGAGGCCAGGCCGAGCCGGCGCGTGAACCACGGCGGCATGCTGCCGATGGCCGGGGTGTAGACCAGAGCGATGCCCACGCCCACGCCCAGCCCGTAGGCCCACATCACCGCCGACATCGAGCCCGCATGGCTCGCCCCCAGCAGCCCCAGCGCGATGCACACCATTCCCGCGCCCGTCACCCGGGCGGGCCCGTACCGGTCGGCAAGCAGGCCGCCGCCAGCCCCCAGCACGAAGTACAGCAGCCCCGAGAGGCCGAAGACCAGCGATACCTGGGCGCGCCGGGCCTGGAATTCGGCCGCGAAGGCCTCGAAGAAGGCGGCGAAGGCGTAGGCCGCGCCGAAGATCGTTGCCAGGGCGACGAATACGGCGCCCACCACCACCCAGCCGTAGGGCGGCTCCGCGGGTGGTCCCTCGGGTGGCTCCTCGGGCCGATGCTCGGCGCGCGGCCCGAACCGATCCCCGGACCTCTGCCCGGGCCCGACAGCGGTGCCCCCGCCCGGCTCAGCCATGGCGCGGCGCGAGGGCCGAGGCAGGCGCGCTCAGGCGCCGTGGCCCTTGATGTAGGTCTCGAGGTAGGACACCTGCTCGCCGAGCTGCCGGATCATGTCCTTGACGATGTCGCCGATGGAAACGACGCCCACCACCCGGCCGGACTCGAGCACCGGCAGGTGGCGGATGTTGCGGCTGGCCATCAGGCCCATGCAGGCCTCGAGCTGGTCGCTGGGCTTCACCGTCATCGGGTCGGGCGTCATGATCTGGGAAACGGGCGTCGTGCGCGCATCGAGCCCGTTCAGGAGCACGCGGATCGCGCAATCGCCCTGGGTGATGATGCCCGCCAGCCGATCGCCCTCGAGCACCAGCACCGAGCGCACCCGGTTGCCCTTCATGAGCTCGAGGGCGCGCTGCACCGGTTCGCCCGGCGCCACCTGGATCAGTTGGGTGGGCTTCTGGCTCAGGCAGGCTTTGACGGTGGTCACGGACGCTCCTCGGTGCAAACCCGTAACTCTGTACGGGGTCAGGGTTTCTTGTCAAGCCGGCGTGACAGCCGGCATGAGAGCAGCCGCCACGGGCCGCTCAGGGCGGCGGCACCTGTGCCCAGGTCTTGAGGACGATCTCGCGATCCTGCGCGTCGGCGATTGCATCCACGCAGCGCCGCGCCTCCTCCCAGGAACTGCGGTGAGCCTCGCGCTCGCCGGCGGCGCAGGCGGCGTGGGCGTGGATGGCGTGGACGAAGGCAATCTCCCAATCCGGCGTGTCGGGCCAGGCCAGGAAGGCGCGCCGCATCGACTCGGCGTATGCCCACGCGGTGCGCCCGTGGCCCAGCAGCGCGTGGACGTGAGCCAGGAGCATCGCCGCGCGCATCTGGTGCAGCTCGGTGCCCACGATGCTCCAGTGCCAGGCACTGGCGTGGGCGGCGTTGAGCAGGTCGTGGTCGAGCATCGCATCGCCCCGCGCCTCGGCCAGATCCCAGGCGCGGTTGTTGGCCTGGGCGCCGAAGTGGCGGTGCCAGCTCTCGGGCAGCGTGTCGGTGGGGGTGGGCATGGTCGCTCCTGGGGGCGGGATCTCTTGGGGTGGGGTGTTGGCCGGGCCGGACTTCCTTCAGCCGGCCTTCAGCCGACCGGCGGGTGCGCCAAGGCGTCGCGGAACCAGCGCGTGGCGTGCTCGAGCCGGGTGAGCGCCGAGCCGACGGTGACGGCCCAGGCGCCGGCGGCGACTGCCTGGGCGGCCTGCGCCGGGGTGTTGAAGCGGCCCTCGGCCATCACGCGCGCCCCGTGCCTGGCGAGCACGCGCACGAGCTCGAGGTCCGGCTGCGTCGGCACCGGGCCGCCGGTATACCCGCTCATGGTGCTGCCCACGATGTCGAAGCCCAGCGCCTGCGCCGCCAGGCCGTCTTCCAGGCAGGAGGCGTCGGCCATCGAGACAGCCCCACCCTCTCGGATGGCCGCCAGCAGCACCGTCACCGCCACCGGCCGCACGCGCGCGGTGGCATCCACCGCCACCACGTCGGCCCCCGCGGCGAGCAGCGCGCGCACATCCTCCAGCAGCGGGGTGATGCGCACCGGCGAGGTGTCCAGGTCGCGCTTGACGATGCCGATGACCGGCACGGCCACCGCGTCGCGCACCCGCGCCACGCGCTCCGCTCCGGCCACCCGCAGCCCTGCGGCGCCACCGGCGACCGCGGCCTGGGCCAGGCGGCACACGACCTCGTCGTCGTCGAGCGGCCCGCCCTCCACCGGCTGGCACGACACCACCAGGCCGCCGCGCAGGGCCGCGTCGACTTCCCCGACACCCTGCCGCGGCCTCATGACGAAACCGCCCCGGGCGGCTCGCCCGCGCTTGCCCGCAGCACTTCCACCTCGAGCCGGTAGCGGTCGGCGCGGTAGAGGCTCTTGCCGAACTCGATGGGCTCGCCGCTGGCCGACTGCACCGCACGCTCCACCAGCAGCGCGGGGGAGAAAGGGGCCACGTCCAGCAGCCGGGCCTCCTCGTGCGTGAGCACCGTGGCCTCGATCTGCTGCGCGGCCGCGCGCATGTGTATGCCGTATTCGCGCGCCAGCAACTCGTAGAGCGATTGCTCGGCCAGAACCTGCGGATCCAGGCCCGGCAGCCGCAACACCGGCAGGTAGGCCGTCTCCAGGGCCATCGGCATGCGGTCGGCCAGCCGCAGGCGCCGCACCTCGTGCAGGGCGGCCCCGGGGCTCAGGCGCAGCTTGTGGGCGAGCTTGGCGTCCGCGGGCACCTCGCGCACCGACAGCACGCGGCTGGAGGGCTGCAGGCCGCGCTCGCGCATGTCCTCGCTGAAGGAGCGAAGCTGGAAGGGCTTGACCCAGGCCTGCGCCACCACGAAGGTGCCCGAGCCCTGGCGCCGCTGCAGCAGGCCCTCCTCCTGCAGCGCGCGCATCGAGGCGCGCAGCGTCTCGCGCGCCACACCCAGCCGGCCGGCGAGCTCGCGCTCGGCAGGCAGCCGGGCACCATCGGCCGCCTGCTCGACGAGTTGCAGCAGCTCGCGCCGCAGCCGTTCCTGTTTCGCGCTTCGCCTCACGGTGTGATCATTCCTGCACCGAAGCCGCCGGCCGGCACACGCCGGCCACCCTCCGGCACCGCGGTTTCACTTTACCATTGCTGGACCACTTCTAGACCATGCGAGCCTTGTTTCGACCACCCGACGCGACCCAGCCGGCCGCGGGCGCCAGCCGGCGGCGCTGGCTCGCCGGCGTCGGCTCGTGCGCCCTGCTGGGTCTGCCGGCCTGGCCGCTGCGCGCCGCCCCGCGCGAGCTCTCGCTGTGGACGATGCAGCTCTCGCCGCACCACGACAGCTACGTGCGCGGGCTGCTCCAGGGCTTCGAGGCACAGCACCCGGGCGTGCGCGTACGCTGGGTGGACGTGCCATGGGCCGAGATGGAACGCAAGGCCCTCACGGCCATCGCTGCGGGCACCCCGCCCGATGTCGTCAACCTCAACCCCCAGTTCAGCGCCAAGCTGGCCGAACTCGGCGCGCTGCGCGAGCCCCCGGGCTTCCTGAGCCCGGCGCAGGTGGGGAGCTACCTGCCCTCGGCCTGGGCCGCCAACCGGCTGGCGGGGCGCACCTTCGCCCTGCCCTGGTACGTGACGAGCAACATCACGCTGTGCAACCGGGCCCTGCTCGAGCGTGCCGGCGTGCCGCCCCCGCGCGACTGGCCGGAGTTGCTGCAGGCCGCGCCGCTGCTGCGCGCGCGCACCGGGCAATACGCCTACTTCACGGCCCTGGACGGCAGCGCGGCGCTCGAGATGCTGGCCGCCACGCGGGCGCCGCAACTGCCGCTGCTCACGCCGGACCACTGCGGCTCGGCCTTCGACAATGCCGAGGGCCGCGCCTTCTTCGAGGCCTTCTCGACGCTCTACCAGCGCCAGTGGGTACCGCGAAACGTCCTCACCGACGGGCACCGCATGGCGGTGTCGATGTTCATGTCCGGGCAGGTCGCGATGGTCTCCACCGGCATGCAGTTCCTTGCGCAGGTACGCAACGCCGCGCCCGCGCTCTACGGGCAGGTGGCGGTGGCGCCGCAGCTTGGCGCCGGGCAGCCGAACCTGGCGGTGATGAACCTGGCGGTGCCCATGGCCAGCCGCACGCCGGAGCTGGCCTTCGCGCTGGCGGCCTACATCACCGAGTCGCGTCATCAGCTCGAGCTGGCGCGGCGCGTGCCCGTCCTGCCCTCGAGTGCGGCGAGCTACGACGACCCGCTTTTCACCTGCTCCAGCGGCGACCCCGTGCTCGACGCCGCGCGTGCCCTCACCGTGCGCCAGGTCCGCGAGGGCACGGTGCTGGTACCTCCTGTTCGGCGCTACAGCCGTCTGCGCGCGAGCTTCGTTCGTGCGCTGCAATCCGCGATGCTCGGCCGCCAGCACCCCGACGAAGCCGTGCGCACCGTGGCACGCGAATGGCGCGGCCTGCTGGGCTGCGCGGCCTGAGCCGCCTGAGCCGCCGTCCGACCCCCCGCATGGACGCCCCCTCGACACTCCCCGCGCCAGGCACCGCCCCCCGCCCTGCGGAGGGCTGCGTGCTGGCCCTGGAGTTCGGCGGCACGCGCGTGCGCGCGGCGCTCGTGGATCGGCAAGGCACCGTGCGCGCCCACGCCCATGCGGCTGCACAGGCCCAACGCGGCGCCGACCACGTGCTGGCCCAGGCGCGGGCACTGGCCGCCACGCTGCTGCCCGGCACGGCCACGATGGCGGCACAGGCGATCGGCATCAGCGCGGCGGGCATCATCGACCGCGCCGCAGCCCGCGTGCTCGCGGCCCAGGACACGATGCCGGGCTGGGCGGGCACCGACTTGCGCCGCTGCCTGGGCTCATGCCTGGGCGGGCCGCTGCCCGTCGTGGCCGACAACGATGCCAACTGTGCGCTCGCGGGCGAACTCTGGCGAGGCGCGCACGCAGTCGGCAGCGACGCCCTCACCGTGCTGCTCACCCTGGGCACCGGCCTGGGCGGGGCCATCGCGCACGGCGCCAAGGTGCTCGCTGGGGCCACGCAGCGCGCCGGCCACTTCGGCTCCATGCGTGTGTGGCACGCGCGCCAGGAGGCCGTGGTGCCGCTGGAGAGCGTGGTCAGCGGCACCGGCCTGATGAACCTGTACCACCTCGCCGCTCGGGGCCACGGCCCCCGCGCCGAGGGCGGGCAGCAGGTGGCGCAGTGGGCCGCCGACCCGCAGGCTGCGGGCCACGTTCAGGCGTGCGCAGCCTGGCAGGAGTGGGTGGAGCTTCTGGGCGGCTTCCTGCACGATCTGCATGTCGCCCTCGACCCGGGCCTGGTGATCATCGGCGGCGGGGTGCTGCAGTCGAGCCCGCTGTGGTGGGAGCCACTGGTGCAAAGCCTGGCCGCACGGCAGGTGGCCCTGCGCCTGGAGCCGGCGGCCCTGGGCAACGACGCCGGCCTCGTGGGCGCGGCCCGCCTGGCCTGGCAGGCCCTGCCCGGCTGAAGGCTGCACGATGGCCACGGCAGACCGCCCGCCCCGCCTGCAGCACCCGCTGGTACCGCTGCTGTTCCTGCTGCCGGCCTGCATCGTGCTGGGCGCGCTCGTGCTCTACCCGGCACTCAAGGCGGTGTGGATGAGCTTCACCGACTACAACCTGATCACCGAGCCGCGCTTCACGGGCCTGGCCAACTACGCCCGCCTGTGGGCCGACCCGGCCTTCTGGGGCGCGCTGCGCAACACGCTGCTCTATCTCGTGGTGGTGGTGCCGGTGCTCGTGGTGGCACCGATCTTTCTGGCCCTTCTCGTCAACCGAGGCCTGCCGGGCATCGCGTTCTTCCGCGCGGCCATCTACCTGCCGGTGGTGACCTCCCTGGTCATCAGCGCGCTGGTGTGGAAGTGGGTCTATGAGGAACGGGGCCTGCTCAACCACTTCCTGCTGGCCACCGGCCTGACGCACGATCCGGTGGCCTTTCTTGCGGACCCGGCGCATGCCCTGTTCGCCGTGATGGCGGTGACGGTGTGGAGCGGCATGGGCTACTACATGGTGATCTACCTCGCCGGGCTGCAGGCGATCCCGCGCCACCTCTACGAGGCCGCCGAAGTCGAGGGCGTGAGCCGCTGGCAGCAGACGCTCCATATCACCATCCCGATGCTGCGCCCCTCGATCGCGGTGGTGGCGGTGATGTCCTCGATCTCGGCGATGAAGGTCTTCGAGGAGGTCTACGTGATGACCCAGGGCGGGCCACTGGACGCCACCAAGACGCTCGTCTTCCTCATCTACGAGTCGGCCTTCGTCGAGTTCGAGATGGGCTACGCCTCGGCCGTGGGCGTGGTGCTCTTCGCCCTCACGCTCGTGCTCTCGCTGGTGAACCTGCGGGCGCTGCGGGAGTTGCGGTGATGGATGGCCGCCGCCCCACCCTGGCGGAGGCGCTGCTGCGTTACGCCGGCCTCGTGCTGATGGTGGCGCTCACCATCGGCCCGTTCCTGTGGCTGCTCGCCACGGCGCTCAAGTCGCCCTCGGAGAACATCCACGCCTTCCCTCCGGCGCTCCTGCCGTCGGAGCCGACGCTGGCCAACTTCTCGCGCGTGCTCCAGAGCCAGCCCTTTGGCCGCTACCTGCTCAATTCGGCCGGGGTCGCCGCCCTGGCGGTGGGCTGCAACCTGCTGCTGTCCTCGCTGGCCGGCTACGCCCTCGCGCGCATCCCCTTTGCCGGCCGCACGGGCGTGTTCGCGATCCTGCTGGCCTCGATGATGCTGCCCTTCCAGCTGCTGATGATCCCGGTCTACGAGCTCGCGCTGGCGCTGGGCCTGCACAACACGCGCCTGGGCCTGGTGCTGCCGCACGCCTGCACGGCCTTCGGCGTGTTCTTCATGCGGCAGGCCTTCGCCGGGGTGCCTGCGGCGCTGGAGGAGGCCGCACTGGTCGAGGGGGTCAGCCGCTGGCGCATCTGGTGGCATGTGATGCTGCCGTTGGTGAGGCCGGCGCTGGCCACGTTGGCGATCTTCGGCTTCATCGGGGTGTGGGGCGATTTCCTGTGGCCCCTGATCGTCGTGGACGACCCGCGCCTGTTCACGCTGCCGCTGGGCGTGAACCGCCTGGCCAGCGCCTTCTCGATGGACTGGCGCCTGGTGGCTGCGGGCACGGTGATGTCGGTGCTGCCCATCCTCGTCGTCTTCGTGGTGTGCCAGCGCTGGTTCATCGAGGGCGCCATGAAGGGAGCGGTCAAGGGATGAGCCGGCTGCACGTGGACGTGGTGGTGCACACGCACTGGGACCGCGAGTGGTACCTGCCCTACCAAAGCACGGTGGCCCGGCTGGCCCAGGTGATCGAGGAGGTGCTGGGGCAACTCGAGGCGGGCACGCTGCAGGGCTTTCTCTTCGACGGCCAGACCGTGGCCTTCGAGGATCTGCTGGCCCAGGGCGAGCCGGCGCTGGTGCAGCGCCTGCGCCAGGCCGTGCAGCGCGGCCAGGTGGCGCTCGGGCCCTGGTACGTGATGGCCGACGAGTTCCTGTGCAGCGGCGAATCGCTGCTGCGCAACCTCGAGACGGGAATCGCCGACGCCTCGCGCGAGGGCGGCCTGCAGCGCGTGGGCTATCTGCCCGACAGCTTCGGCCACGTGGCGCAGATGCCGCGCCTGCTGCGCGAGTTCGGCATCGAGGCGGCCGTGCTCTGGCGCGGTGCAGACGCCGCGGCCACGAGCTTCGAGTGGGAGGCACCGGGCGGCGTCTCGGTGGGCACCGTGTTCCTGCCCGAGGGCTACTACCAGCATGCCCTGAACCTGCCGGGCTCGACGCAGGACCTGCTGGCCCTGCTGCGCCGTCTGCGCGCGCGCAGCGCCGCGCCGCGGCTGCTCTTCACCCAGGGCGGGGACCACCTCCTGCCCGGTGCGGACATGGCCGCGCGCCTGGCAGCCTTCAACGCTTCGCAGGAGGAGTTCGAGCTCGTCCCCGCCACGCTCGAGCAGCACGCGCAGGCGCTGCTGCGCGCCACCCCGGCGCGCGAGCGACTGGCCGGCGAGCTTCGCGCCAACGGTCAGGCCTTCGTGCTGCCCGATGTGCTTTCCACGCGCCGCTACCTCAAGCAGCTGCACGACCAGGCCGAGGATCGCCTGGTCGGCGAGATCGAGCCGCTGCTGGCCTGCACCGCGCCGGCTGCGCGCTGGCCGGCACGCGCGCTG